>NZ_JBCOJC010000039.1:0-23118 GCF_040925905.1 Enterococcus sp. 2201sp1_2201st1_C11_2201SCRN_220225 | reverse complement strand
GACATAAACTCACTAAATTGAGCTTCTGTGAAATCTCCGTTGGTTCCCAGGCCAATAATCACAGGATCTTTTAACAACTTATCATCATCTAATTTCTTGATCAACTCTCCACTGGTATAAACTTGGCGATTCACATCCGCATCTACCACCACGTCTGGAAACAAGTCTTTAATATCTTGGGCAGCTCCTAACATGACGGAATCCCCAAAAGCGGTAAAGGACATTTTAGCCGCCTTGGCTACTTCTTCTTCTGTTAAACCATACGTAGTAGCGACTTCTGCCAAACGTTCTTTTTCCGCAGAACTGGACGTTTTGTCAGAGGAGTCTTGGCTTTCTTTTGCCTTGGCATTTTTCTTAGATTCTTCTGCTACTTTTTGATTTTGTAAAATCTGTTCTTGCATTTGTTTTTGTTGAGCGGTCACATGATTAGATGGCGCGATAATAAAGCCCACTAAGGCGGTGACCACTAATAAAATTCCGGGAATTAACAAAGGTTTTTGACGACTGATAATCGGTTTGGTAAACCAGCTGCGCACAGTGGACCACGTATTCTTATAATCAAAACGTCCCAATGGTTTGTCAATTAAGTGATAGGTGATTTCCGCAATCAAGACGATTAAAATCACTTCAATTAGCGTGTGAAGCCAAATATTATCTGCAATATTTTTTACTTTTGCTTCATAGAAGACCATCACTGGATATTGGTACAAATAAATACCATAGCTGCGTTTGCCAATGTAAGTGAATAACGGATTGCTCAGCCATTTGTCCAAACTCGCTCCAGGATGAGCCACCACCATAATTAAGAGAACAGACACTAAGCTAACTAAGAGCATCCCCCCACGGTAAACGAAGCTATATTTGGCATCTAAGAAGAAGAAAGCTGCGATTAATAGTACAAGGCAGATAATCCCCACCGCATTCAGCATTTTCTTTGCTTGGGCTGGAATCTGACTGCGCAATTTATTAGTCGGCCAGATAAAGGCCACCGCACTACCTAACCAAATGGAAAATATCCGGGTATCTGTTCCATAATAAACCCGAGTAGGATCCGCTCCGGGAGTAAAGACAATACCCATCCACAAAGCCGAGACCAAACTGGCAATAAAAATTACTAGAAAAATCTTCCCCCGCTTTTTGAAGACCTTCATTAAAATCACAAACAAAATGGGCCAAATCAAATAATTTTGGGCTTCCACTGAAAGATACCAAATATGAGTAAAAGGACTCTCATTGGTGAAGCGTTCAAAATAGGAAAGCCCTTGATTGATCTGCCACCAGTTATTGAAATAAAGGAGTGCTGAGGTCACTGCCCCTTTTAAATTGTTCAAAAGATTCCGTTGAAACAAAGTGATATAAGCCGTAGTAATCAATAAAAAAAAGACTAATGGCGGATAAAGCCGTTTTAAACGCCGCTTATAAAAGGCTTTTAAAGAGATTTTTCCTTTTTCTTCCCATTCCATACGTAAATGATCAGTAATCAAATAACCAGAAATGCCAAAGAACACCGGCACCCCTAAATAACCTCCCCGCATGCGTTCTGGCATCAAGTGATACAAGATAACCCCGAGGACAGCGAGCGTTCTTATTCCATCAAAACCCGTTATGTAACGGCGCTTTTTCAACTGTTTTTTCTCCATAAGCAAATCCAACTTTTCTATTAGTATCGGTAAATTTTAAAAAGCTGCGCTAAAGAGCGAATTAAAGCTCTTCTTCGTAAAAGTGGCCGAGAATTTGCACGTTATCCGCAATGCTGACGAAAGCTTTCGGATCGGCACTTTTCATAGCCTGACGCAAGATGGGTAATTCATAACGAGTAACGATAGTTAGTAGCACAGTTTGCTTGTCGTGCTTATAGGCTCCTTCTGCTTCATTAATAATGGTAATCCCTCGGCGCAAACTCTTTTGTACATTGTGAATCACGTGGTCCGGGTGGCGAGTAATGACAATCACTTGCATTTTCTTTTGCTTCGTATAAACTGCATCGGTAACTTTTCCGGAAACAAAAATTGCAATGGCACTGTATAAGGCATACTGCCAACCAAACAAGAGACCTGCTGCCGCCATAATGAGAATATTAAAAAAGATCGAAATCGAGCCAATGGTCCGCCCAGTTCGTTTACGGATGGCAATAGTCAAAAAATCCAAACCGCCGGAAGACAGGCCATTTCTTAAGGCATAGCCAATACCAGCGCCCATTACCGCACCCCCGAAAACCGCACAAATAATCGGATCCGTGGATAGGACTTCTTCTGGCATAATTTGCATAAAAAGGGAGGTCAACGCTACCGTAATCCCCGTAAAAAAAGTAAATTTATGACCGATGGCAAACCAGCCAAAGATAAATAAGGGCAAATTCAATACTAAAAGCCATAATGAAACAGGAACTTCCAAACCAAAAAGATTGTCCGATAAAGTATGTAAAATTTGGGCAATCCCGGTAATCCCAGAAGAATAAATCTTTCCTGGTTGATAAAAGACATTCACACTAATCGACGCTAACAAGGCATATACCACGGAAAAAGAAAATTTCTGGGCATAGTCATGATGAGGTAGTGTCGTAAACCATTTTTTCACGAAATCGGTCCCTCGTTTCAATCATTCATTTTCATAAAGCTCCGGCACTTTTTAACAGCACTTGAGAAGCCACATCCAATTATACGAATAAACCTGAAAAAACAAAAGGACAACCCTTGAAAAGTTGTCCTTTGTAATACTTTTTTATTCTTCTATATCTGTTACATTGATACTTAACTCGTAAAGTTGTAATGGGGAAACGGTACTTGGAGCTTCTGTCATTGGATCGGCCGCTTTGCCGTTTTTCGGAAAAGCGATGACTTCTCGAATATTGTCTTCTCCTGCTAAGAGCATAACCAAGCGATCTAGCCCTAAAGCAATGCCTCCTAGTGGTGGGAAACCATAGTCTAGCGCATCTAACAAGAAGCCAAATTGTTCTTGAGCTGCTTCATCAGAAAAACCTAAAGTACGGAACATTTGCTCTTGTAACGAGCGATCGTGGATTCTTAGAGAACCTCCACCTAGTTCGTAACCGTTTAAGACAATATCGTAAGCTTCGGCATAAACTTTTTCTGGTGCAGTAGGCAAAAGTTCAATGTCTTCCGCTTTTGGCATGGTAAATGGATGGTGAGCAGAAACATAACGCCCTTCTTCTTCGCTCCATTCAAATTGTGGCCAATCGGTAACCCATAAGAAGTTAAACTGAGGTTCGTCAATTAAGCCTAATTCTTTGCCCAGACGAGTGCGGATTGCGCCTAATGTTGCGGAAACGACAGTGTAATTATCAGCACCAAAGAGTAACAAGTCCCCCGCTTCAGCATTGGTTGCTGCAATGATGTCGGCTTCTTTTTCTCCAAAGAACTTGGCAATCGGACCTTTTAACCCCTCTTCTTCCACTTTCAACCAAGCTAAGCCCTTGGCACCAAATTGACCAGCGTATTTGCCTAAGTTGTCCAAATCTTTTCGGGAATACTTGCTGGCGCCACCTTTAGCATTTAACGCTTTCACCACACCACCTTGATCCAAGGCCATTTGGAAAACTTTAAATTCTACGTCTTTGACTACTTCAGAAAGGTCGATTAACTTCATTTCAAAGCGGGTGTCTGGTTTGTCAGAGCCGTATTGGTTCATGGCATCATCATAAGTCATGCGTGGGAAAGGTAATGTCACTTCTATGCCTAAGACATCTTTCATGACTTTTTCCAGTAACCCTTCTGTGACTTCTTGAATTTCTTCCATGGACATAAAGCTCATTTCCATATCTACTTGAGTGAATTCCGGTTGACGGTCCCCACGTAAGTCTTCATCCCGGAAACAACGGGCGATTTGATAATAACGATCAAAGCCAGAAGCCATTAATAACTCTTTAAAAATTTGTGGTGATTGAGGCAATGCGTAAAAATGTCCTGGGTGTACCCGAGACGGTACTAAATAATCCCGAGCTCCTTCTGGCGTGGATTTGCCAAGATAAGGTGTTTCAATATCCAAGAAACCTAAAGCATCCAAGTATTCTCGAATGGCGTGAGTAGTTTTATGACGCAAAATCAAATTTTGAGTCATTTTCGGACGGCGTAAATCCAAGGCCCGATTTTTCAAACGGGTTTCATCACTGATGGTTTGTTCATCTTCAATGGCAAAAGGTGGTGTTTTTGCCCGATTCAAAATCGTAATGTCTGTCGCCATGATTTCAAAGGCTCCGGTAGTCATTTTGGGATTCACCGCTTCTGGTGCCCGATTTTCCACTACTCCAGTGATTTCAACCACGTATTCGCTACGGCATTTATCCGCTATTTCCCAAGCTTCCCGGGATTTTTCCGGATTGAAGACCACTTGGACGATGCCTTCTCGATCGCGAAGGTCAATGAAGATCACGCCTCCTAAGTCTCGACGTTTTTGTACCCAACCTTTTAAAGTTACTACTTGATCCAATTGCGCTTGTGCTACTTGTCCACAATATACCGTACGTTTTGCCATTTCCAAACTCCCCCTTATTCTTTATCAAACAGAACTATCGTCATTTCGTCGTAAATTTCATCAAAACGGGTGTAAACATCCTTTAAAGCAAAAGTCTGTTCTTGGCGAGTTGCCATGCCCTTAATATTCACAACGCCTTCTGCTAATTCATTTTCCCCAATGGTTAATACTAGCTTAGCCCCAGCTTTATCTGCTGACTTAAACTGGGCTTTCGCTTTGCGGTTCATAAAGTCTCGATCTGCGGAAAAGCCAAAATTGCGAATGGCTTGCAATAATTTCAAGCTTTCCAAATTCGTAGCTTCCCCTAATCCCACTACATAAGCATCCAATTCATTTAAAGATGGCAAAACGATGCCTTCTGACTCTAGTGTCAATAAGATACGTTCAATCCCCATAGCAAATCCAAAGGCTGGAGTATCCACGCCGCCGAGCTCTGCCACTAAGTGATCATAACGGCCTCCAGCACAAATTGTGGCTTGAGCGCCCATGCCTGGTGCATCACTCATGATTTCAAAAATCGTGTGAGTGTAATAGTCCAATCCCCGTACCATATTGCTGTCCACTTCGAAAGGAATGGCTAAAGCCGTCAGCATTTCTTTTACCGCTTCAAAGTGGACTTTGGCTGTTTCACTTAAATAATCCAAAATCGAAGGAGCTTCGGCGACAAACTGCTTGTCCCGTTTGTCTTTAGAATCCAAAACCCGCAATGGATTTTCGTGTAACCGGCGTTTTGAATCTTCGCTCAGTTCTTCAAAATGGGGTTCCAAGTATTCAATTAACGCTTGGCGATAGGCAGTACGGGTTTCTTTATCCCCTAATGAATTGATCACAAGGCGTAGTTTTTGTACACCCAATTGTTTGAAGAAATCCAAAGCCATTGCCATAGATTCCACGTCGGTAGCAGGATTGCTGGAACCAAACGCTTCCACACCAATTTGGTGGAATTGACGCAATCGCCCTTTTTGTGGCCGTTCGTAGCGAAACATTGGTCCCATGTAAAAAGCTTTAAATGGTTTGGGATATTCTGGCCCATAAAGTTTGTTTTCCACAAAGGCCCGTACCACAGGGGCTGTACCTTCTGGACGCAAAGTCACGTGGCGATCTCCCTTATCGTAAAAATCGTACATTTCCTTAGAGACGATATCAGTCGTATCCCCCACACTGCGGGAAATCACTTCATAGTGTTCAAAAATTGGGGTTCGTATTTCTTGGTATTGGTAATCTCTAAATAAAAGGCGGGCAGTTTCTTCAATGAATTGCCACTTATCGGATTCTCCCGGCAAAATATCATTGGTACCTTTTGGACGTTGATACATCTTACATTCTCCTCACATTGGATTGGTTTTGGTTACAGGCGGTTTTCCTCAAAACAAAAAATCCGCCCCTGTGAATAAACACAAGGGCGGATGAAAAGTCATACGCGGTACCACCAAGTTTTTAAAAATCCGCACGATAAAACAGATTTTCCTCAAGAGTGTAACGTACTCGAAACGGAAGCGGCTTTGCACGCGCTCATCTCCGGAATGTCTTTCAACACTGGGACTTTAAGGGATTTCCAGCCAAGATCCCTCTCTCTAAAAAGCCACCTGCTGTCTACTCTTTCCATCACAGATTCTCGATATTACAAATAAACTTACTAGATTTTCTGAAAAAAGTCAAGGTATTTCATCCAGTTGATTTTCTGAAAAACAACCGCTGAAAACCGCTGCACCGCCACAGTCCCTACACCGACTGTTTAAAACAACATTCGCAACATGACAATCACATAGCGAATCAAACGATACAAAATAAAAAGAAAAAAGAGATTGCTTAGAATAAAACTCACTGCATTTCCCGCACTGGCTTTTAAATTTCGCCACGTAAAACGCCGTAAAAATCGCGGAGTAGCAGAATAACCGCCGCGGCTTAAGCGGAACTTCTCTTCATAGGTCAAATCCAGCATATCGTAATAAACCATCTGTAAAGGTTCTTTGGCAAAGAAGCGTTTATCAAAACCCACCATTAATGTATATTGCTTATTTTGAGAAGGCAAATTACGTACGCCAGCTTTGTTAATGCGCGTCAGGAATTCTGAACCATCATAAATATTGTAACTATATTCGTCTTCCACTACGCTTTCAATCTTGGCCTCCGGTTGATTTTTAGCCAAAAGTCCTTGAAAAACTTCTGGAAACTTCTGGGCTTGTAGCCAGTAATAGCCGGCAATCACCAGTAAAATTATTAAAAGCAAGCCATTAATCAACAAGTGCTCTTTTACTAGCCACGTATAAATCCCAATAATTGCGGCTGCAACTAAGGCGATGGTAATCCGTTTGGTAAAATATTTGCGATACATAATGCTTACCGTGCGTTTATAATAGTCAAAATCAGCTTGAGGAAAATCCATAGTCAGCCTCCTAAAATTCTTTTATTTATTATACACTATCTTTTTTTTAGAAAACTAATTTTACTCTTTGGCTGCTATAAATCACTGCCAACAATTGCTTAAAGATTTTCATTTAAATTCCAAACTGTTAGTCAATGAAACTGATTGCTATGAAAACAAGCTTGGACCCGTCTATCTCAAGATAAACGGGTCCAAGCTTCCTGTTTGGTATCATTTAATTTTTTTATTCGGCATCGACAATTTTCACAGCGCCATTCCATTTTTCGTCCACGAATTTTTTCACTTCGTCACTGTGCAAGGCTTTTACTAAAGCTTTAATGTTCGCTTTGTCTTCGTCTCCAGCACGGACAGCGATAATGTTTGCGTAAGGAGAGTTATCATCTTCAATCAAAAGTGAATCATCAGCAGGCACCATCCCTGCACTTAAAATAAAGTTGGCATTGATAGCTACTAATGCATCCCCTTCATTTTCATAAGTGGGAACCAAAACGCCCGGATCAATGTCGTGTTTGAATTCCAAATTCTTTGGATTTTCGGCAATATCATCAAATGTGGCGGTAGTTTTTTCTACCCCATCTTTCAAAGTGATTAAATCTGCCTCTTCCAAAATGGTCAAAATTCGGCCCCAGTCAGAAGCTGAGTTTGACGTAATCACTTGAGTGCCATCTTTAATATCATCAAGGCTCTTAATATTTTTAGAATAAATTCCCATTGGCTCAATGTGAATTGCTCCGGCATTGGCAAAATCATAGCCGTATTCTTCCACTTGTTTGTCAAAGTAAGGAACGTGTTGGAAGTAGTTGGCATCCAATTCTTTTTCGTCTAAGGCTTTATTGGGCATTACATAATCGGTGAAAGTCTTAACCTCTAATGTGATGCCTTCTTTTTCCAAAACAGGTTTTGCGGCTTCTAAAATTTCTGCATGGGGACTTGGTGAAGCGCCCACTACTAAGGTACTGCTTTCTTTACTGTCTTCAGAACTTGTTGTCGTATCACTCCCACTACCACAAGCGGCTAAGCCCGTTGCTACCAATAAAAATGTTGCTGCTAGTCCAAAAATTTTCTTCATTTCCTTACCCCTCCAATATTTTTTATATCCAAAACCGCTAGTTGCGGTGAAGAACCTAACGTTTGTCTAACTTATTGGTTAAGAAATCACCCAATCCTTGAATGATAAAGACGATAATTAAAATAATAATTGTAGCCATCAACGTCACCGTCTGATTGTTTAATTGAAAGCCTTCCGACCAAGCCAGAGAACCTAAGCCTCCAGCACCAATTGCTCCGGCCATAGCGGTGAAACCCACCATGGAGACAGCAGTCACTGTAAAGCCAGAAACCAAAGCTGGCAAACTTTCCGGAATCAAAACTTTGTAAATAATTTGCCACGTGCTCGCTCCCATAGCATTAGCGGCTTCAATTACCCCACCGGAGATTTCTCGCAAGGCAATCTCTACCATACGAGCATAAAAAGGTGCTGCCGATAAGATCAAAGCTGGTAGTGCTGCTACTGGTTCAATAATCGTACCCGTAATGGCTTTTGTAAAAGGCATAATCAAGACCATTAAAATCATAAATGGAGTGGAACGGAAAATATTGCTAATCACCGACACCACATTGTAAAGCACGCGATAAGCAGAACTTTTTTTCTTGCCCAAACTGTAAAGTAAAAGTCCTAGTAAGAAGCCTAGAATTAAGACGGCCAATAAAGAAAAGCCAGTCATATATAAAGTATCAACAGTAGCTTCTTTCATGCGCTCCCAATTGACTCGCTCAAAATTTAAATACGTTTCTGCAAAACTTTTATCCACGTTTTATTACCTCCACTCCTACTTTTTGGTCCAAGAAAAATTTCGTTGCTTCTTCAATCGCTGCAGGTTTTCCTGTAATCATTACCGTTAAAGACCCAAAAGCCGCCTCTTTAGTAGTCTGGACTTTCCCCGACACCACATTAATATCCACGTCAAACTTGCGAATGGCTTGGGAGATAATTGGCTCATTGGCATTGTCTTCCGCAAAACTCAAAGTCATAAAGGTACCATGAGGATTGGCTTCGATAAACTCGCCTAAAACCTCCCGTAAATCTTCTTCCGGATTTAAGTCTTGTTGGACAAAGCGTTTGGTGACTCCTTGTTTTGGATGACGGAAGACTTCTGCTACATTGCCTTCTTCTACTACCCGACCTTGTTCCATCACTGCCACTTTATTGGCAATTTTGCGAATCACATTCATCTCGTGGGTGATCAAGACAATGGTTAAATTCAACTTTTGGTTAATATCTAACAACAAGTCCAAAACCTCATCTGTCGTTTGAGGATCCAACGCACTAGTGGCTTCATCACAGAGTAATAATTTAGGGTCATTGGCTAGTGCTCGGGCAATGCCCACTCGCTGTTTTTGTCCGCCGGATAATTGAGAAGGATAGGCGTCTTCCCGACCTTCCAAGCCGACTAATTCAATTAATTCCGCCGCTTTTTGCTGCCGTTCGTTTTTCTTCATTCCCGCTAATTCCAATGGCAATTGGATATTTTCTGAAACAGTGCGGGACCAAAGCAGATTAAAATGTTGGAAAATCATGCCGATATTTTTACGAAATGCTCGCAATTCTTTGGGCTTTAAGCACTCCACATTTTCCCCATCCACTACCACGGAGCCGGAGCTTGCAATTTCTAAACCGTTTAGCAAACGAACCAATGTACTTTTCCCGGCGCCGGAATACCCGACAATCCCGTAAATATCGCCTTTTTCTATGGTAAGCGAAACATTTTGCACCGCTTGAATCGGTTGTTTTTTTACGGTAAAGGTCTTGTTGACCTGGTTTAATTCAATTAATGCCATCTTACTGCCTCTTTTCTCTTAATTGTAAGACACAAAAAAGCCTCGTCCTTCATATGAGTTCACTCATACAAAGGACGAGGCCTACTAGACTTCGTGTTACCACCTTTATTCGCCATTACCTCGCGATAATGACCTCCATCGGTACTTGAAAAAATTCGCATACCTGGACGCTGTAACGGGCGTTCCCGTATTAAGCTTGCCAAGGCTCACTTAATCTGCTCAAAGACCATCTTCCATCTCTTCAATCGTTACCTCGTTTCAGCTAAGGAGGCTCTCTGTCAAACGAATCGGACATGTACTCTTCTTTTCAAAGCGTTCAATTACTATGCTGTTGTTGAAGTGATTATAGCAAGCAAGACTGGTGGTGTCAATCGAAAACTTTCTGAAAAATGATACTTTTATAAACGAATGTAAAAATAGTCCTAGTTTCGCTAAAAAATTTAGCGAAACTAGGACTAGGTGTACTGCTTACTTAATGGTTTACAACGCTTCAAAATCCGCTGCTGTCACATCTTTAAAAGAAACCAACCAAGCGTTCATTTCATCTTCATCATTTAAAATATTGATATCTTCAACAATTTTATCATTTACCGAAGAAATCACACCAGTTAGTGGCGCTTGAAACTCTTGCACAGCTTTTTCAGCTTCTACTTCGATTAAAGGTTCGCCAGCTTTTATTTCTTTGCCTACTGTTGGCAAATTAGCAAAAGTCACAGCTCCAAGTTCTTCTTGAGCAGCTTTGGTTAAGCCAACCACGTATTCTTTTCCATTAAATAAAATCCACAAATTATCTTTTCGTTTCAAACATTTTTTTTCCATGAGTTATTCAAATACTCCTTTATAATCAGTTTCTTTAAAACCTATTGCCACCACTTGATTCTCTTTAACCAAAAGGGGCCGTTTAATTAACATTCCATCTGATGACAATAAAACACTTGCTTCTTCACTTGTCAAGTGAGGAACTTGATCTTTTAACCCGAGTTCTCGATATTTTTGCCCACTAGTATTGAAAAAACGTCGCAAGGGCAGATCGCTAGTTTCAAACCAATGTGCAATCGTCTTGGCATCAGGGGGCGTTTGAATCATGTCGTAAGTTTCAAAGTCCACCTGATGCTCTTCCAGCCAGGTCTTCGCTTTTTTACAAGTACTACATTTTGGATACCAATATAAAGTGTACATAAAATCCCTTCTTTCTCAGAGCAATCAGTGCATTATTCTTTAGGTGCTCCGGCTTGATACGGCATAGATAAAATCAAGCCAATTCCAATCATATTACTTAAGATGGAAGAACCACCTTGACTAATTAAAGGCAATGGAATCCCCGTCAAAGGCAAGAGCCCGATATTGGCCCCAATATTTTCAAAAACATGGAAGAGAATCATCATGATGATTCCCGAAGAAATGTAAGTATAAAACTCATTATTGGTGTCATAGCAGACTTTAATCATTTGGTAAATCAACAAGAAATACAATAAAATTACAAAGGCACTACCCACAAAGCCGAAATTTTCCCCAATTACTGTGAAAATCATATCTGACTCCCGCACCGGCACGTAGACATCTGAGACATTAAAGCCTTTGCCAAACAATTCTCCCGAACCAATGGCCATCATCCCATAAGCTTGTTGCATGGAATCGCCTTGAATATCGTGGAAAGGATCTAACCAAGAGTCAATTCGTTTAAACTGGTATTCTTGGAAACCTACATGGCTCAAAATATCCCGCCCCGTATCCGAAATAACCAAAAACAAAACGGTACCGGCTAAAATCACCCCGATAGCCATGACCGGAATAATAATCCGCCAAGAAATGCCGGACATTAAGAAAACACCACCAAAAATGGCTAGGAACACTAACATTGTCCCGAAATCTTTTTGAGCCAGAACTAGTGCGATGACAGGCAAAGTCACTGCCAACATCTTGCCAATCAATTGAAAATCTGTGGTTAAGCTACGGCGCTTGTACTTCACATTATGAGCCGTCACCACTAAAGCCAGCATCATAATATAAGCAATTTTCATTAATTCCGCCGGCTGGAAGGTCAGATTACCCGTAACCCGAAACCAGTTTCGCGAACCTGTGGTGGCCGCTAAGGACTTATCATAAAACTTCAGTAAAGCCAACATGACTACCAAACCAGCACCATAGATATAAGGAGTCAATCGCCAGAGCCATTTGGATTTTATTTGCATAATTAAGACAATCGCCACGGTCCCTAAGGCATACCAAAGACCTTGCATCAACAGGCCCCGAACCACCGACGGATTATTAGGATCATGGCTTAAAGCGGTGTATAGGGAGGTCAGTCCCACTAAACATAATAAAAAAACTGGCAGAATCACACCGTAATCGATCCGATTGCTACTCAGATATTGGTTATCTTTTCGAGAGAGTCTTTGCTCCATATTTCCACTCTTTTCTGTAAAGTTACACTCATCCACTCATTATAGTGGGTTTACTAGAGAAAAGAAAGTCTCCTTACCGGCAATCCTTAAAAATCTTAAGAAAGAACTAAAGGATGACAAGCAAAAAGCAGCTCCAATCAAATGACCAGAGCTGCCAATAATAAATCCAATTGTCTATCTTTACAATTTTTGAAGCTTTTTATAATTGATAATCAATACACCGTTGTATTGAATCATCAAACTCTGATTTTCAGGAGTCTCATCCAGTTCAACGACAGCTGAATTTTGCAATTGCTTAGTAATCGTACCGGTTTGAGGTTTACCAAAGACTAAAAATTTCACATGGGTTTCTGGCTTAAACTTCTGACCGATATCCGACGGGACGATTGTTGCATCAAACTTTCCAAATGTAGCCAAAGTAAATAACCCCCTTCATGTATCCTATTATAGCACACTTTGTGAAAATTTTCAGAAGTTACGTTTCAAAAATAATAGAGTTCTTTCAATCTTAAGAAAACCGATACCTTTATTTTTGATGATTCCTCCTTGACAAAGTTAAGTTAATTAACTACATTGTGATTAAGCAACTTAACTATTTTTTTGAAAGGAGCTTTTATGAAACAGCCACTAATTGTGGAAGGGGCCAATATTATCTCCTTATTTTGCCGACTATCGGTCCACATGAAAAAGAATTTGCCATTGCGCCCTAGTGAAATCGGCCTTTTGATTTATACCGTAAAATCAGAGACGCCTGTGACACCTATTATGGCCGCAAATTATTTCAAAGTATCCAAGCCGATGATTGCAGGGATGGTCAAGCAGTTAAGTGCCACTGGTTACTTAACAAAAACACCTTCAGAACATGATCGCAGAAGCTACACCTTAACCCCTACGGCTAGTACCAAAGCATTAACCGAAGAAGTTTATGATGAATATTTTAAAGATATGCGTCGTTTACTTAGTGGCATGGGCGAAAAGAAATTTCAAGATATGCTGCACTTATTAGCAGAAGCAAATACACTCTTATTGGAGAAAGAAAATGAGTAAAATTATGGTAACAGGGGCATTAGGCAATGTGGGCAGCTATGTAGCCGAATACCTTTTAAAAAATGGTGAAGACGTAGTTTGCGCAGATATTAGCCTAGCTGCTTTAGAACAAAAATACCCAGTAAACACTACCAACCGCTATTTTGACTTTACGGATGCCAATACTTTTGAAGCTGCTTTACAAGGAGTAGATCGTATTTTCATCATGCGCCCGCCTCATCTTGGCAAGCCGGAAGATTTAAAACCCTTTGTAGAAGCCCTTAAAGCCAGTGGACAGATTCGTTTGGTGAGTTTCTTATCTTTATTGGGTGTGGAAAAAAATCCCGTGCCACCTCATCATAAAATTGAAAAATACATTGAAGCTGCGGGTCTGCCTTATTGCCATATTCGTCCTAGCTTCTTTATGCAAAATGTGACGGGTGTTCACGCCTTTGAAATCAAACACTTCGATCGCATTGTAATCCCTGTTAAAAATGTGGTGACTAGTTTTATTGATGCCGAAGATATTGGAGAATTGACCGCTAAAGTATTATCTGAACCGGAAAAACATCAAAATACCGCCTACTCGATTACTGGTCCTAAAGCGCTGAATTATCATGAAGTGGCCGAAATCATGTCAGAAGAATTAGGCCGTAAGATTACTTATGCCAATCCTCAGCCGGCCTTTGCCAATAAATATTGGCGAGAAGTTCGAGGATTAGATAAAAAATATGTTTCCGTTATGGGGATGCTTTACTTAATGACTCGCTTTGGTGGTGCCAAAACGGTAACCAACGTCTTTGAAGAGGTCATGGGCAAAAAAGCTCGTACTTATCGTGAATTTGTCAAAAAAAATCTAGCTGCTTGGCAACAATAAGGTAGCATTTCACCCCTTCTATTTCCTCGAGTAAAGTCTTGTAACCGACACTTTACTCGGGTCTTTTTCAAATCCGGCTACTTTTTACTTGCTCTGACTTTACAAACACTATTTTTTTCTCTATAATCTTATTCGTTAGGCCGGCTTAGCTCAGTTGGTAGAGCAACGCACTCGTAACGCGTAGGTCGTAGGTTCAAGTCCTATAGCCGGCATACTAAAAAGGATCGCCTCTTATTTTTGAGGCGGTCCTTTTTAATATGTTTTTTAGTTGCGTAATTGTTGGGCAAAAAATTCCGCCACAGCTTCCATGGTTGATACTTGCACTAGATGATTAGCATCTTCATTTACGAAAGTTAGCCGCAGTTTTGGGTGTTTTGCCACAAAATCGGCTACGTCTTCAAAGGGAATCTTTTCATCTTGACGGCCGTGCCAAAAATACAAAGGTCGATTGTGTAGCGTTTCCGGATGTAAGCTTAAATCATAGCTTTCCACCCAAGACAAGAGTTTCTGGAAATCTTTAGGAAGTTTCACTTGCTCTTTAGTTGCCCGTTTCAGCATATACTCCCTATAAGCAGTCGGACTAGGCGTACCCATAATACAAGCGGCCGCGGTGATTTCCGGATGCTGTGTCAACAGCCCACAGGTGGTCATTCCTCCCATTGAAACTCCTCCCACACCGATTTTATCCGTCACCAAATTCAACTTCTGAAAATATTCCAGCAAATACTCAAATTCAAAAAGATTACTGTAAATGCTACTCCAAAAAGTTTGCGAGACAATCGGTGAAACTGGTCGTAGCCGTTCTCCATGATTGTCAGCATCTGGCAAAATCACCCGGATGCCTTTAGCCGCCAGCTTACGCCCTTGGGTTAAGACCAACTCTTTTCTAGTTTGCCAACCATGGTAATAAATCACCAAAGGCAGCCGATCATGAATTTGTTCTTGGGGAACTACTTCAAGTAGCGGAATTTCCCCTACTTGTCGTTTTCGTACAGTCAATTTCATACAGGACTCCTTTCCTATTGATTCTTTTATGATAAGTATGCCAGTTTTCACTGTCTTTCTACTAAAAAAGCTTCTCAGGAAATCTCCTGAGAAGCTACAACTTATTTTGTCCCAAACAAACGGTCGCCGGCGTCCCCTAGACCTGGTTCGATATAACCATGTTCATTTAAACGTTCGTCTAAAGCGGCCGTGTAAATGTCAATGTCTGGATGAGCTTCTTGTAAGGCTTTTACGCCCTCAGGTGCAGCGACAAGGCAGACAAATTTAATATTTGATGCGCCCCGTTGTTTCAAAGAGTCAATGGCCATAATAGCAGAACCACCAGTCGCCAACATTGGGTCAACCACAAATAATTGACGAGAAGCGATATCTTCTGGCATTTTGAAGAAATATTCGTGAGGTTCTAGTGTTTCTTCATCTCGGAATAAACCGATATGGCCAACTTTAGCCGCCGGAATTAATTCTAAAATGCCATCCACCATGCCAATACCAGCACGTAAGATCGGTACGATGGCAACTTTTTTACCAGATAAAGTTTTTTGGACGGTTTTTTCGATCGGTGTTTCGATTTCAATATCTTCTAAAGGCATGTCTCGTGATACTTCATAAGCCATCAACATGGCGATTTCGTTGACCACCTCGCGAAAGACTTTCGTTCCGGTATTTTTGTCCCGGATAATGGTTAGTTTGTGTTGGATCAATGGATGATCAATAACTTGGAATTTTCCCATGAGTAGCTCCTTTAGTTTTTCCTATATTGTAATGCAAGTTTTCCAATCCGACAACTGTGGAATGAATAAGGTGGCTTTTCTTTAACAGCTTCTAATCTTTCACTGCTTTCTTTCCTAGCGCAATCCGTCTACGCCAGCTTAAAGTATCCAATTTATTCCAAAATTGGGTCTTAAAGTAGAGGATGATACCGCAACCTATCAGCAACACGCCTCCTAAAACAAATAAATTCAACGGTGCAAAGTCAAAAGCATTCACCGCCATGGCATAGACGGTGATTAAAATCCCACCCACAAGCATTCCGCCAAAAATTCCCATCGCTAAGACTATCGATCCACCGCCCCGACTAAAAAGTTGGGTAATATTGGTCCAATTTGTCATTAACAAGCGATAATCCCGGGCAAAAAAGAATAAGCTGAAAATCAAACTACCAAAAATTCCTCCTAAGAGACTGCCGAAAATCAATAAAGGTTGAGAAACGATGATTATACCTGCCACTAAAATCATAATAGTCACAAGAAGTGTTTGAATTCCCCAGCCAATCAAAAACTTCTGTTTTAAATAAGCTTTTTTCTCAATAGGCAAACTTAAAATAAACTCATAATTTGGGCCATCTAAAGAAATCAAATTGGCCACAAAAGAATTTTGATTGGTCATTAAATAAGATAAAAAGATGCCCAATACAAAAGCTACCCCTACAAATTTATCTGGAAGATTGCTTACTTCCCCCATCAGGTTAAACCCCATAGAAATCAAAATGATTACCGGCATCAGCACCGAAGAAGACAAGACCTGCATCAATAAGTTGGGTTCTTTCAACAACTGCAAATTGTAACTACGCAACTGTTGGCTAAAATTACGATTCAATTTACGGCGTCGACGAGTCACTTGGTTACTGCTAGAAATTTCTGTTAACTGCTCGTAAAGCTTTGGTAAAAAGCCTTTTTGAATCACAAAGGCCAAGAAAGCAAATACACCTATTACTAGAAGCCAGCCCACTAGACCTAACACAGTCGCCGGTTGCTTTAACACCCAATAAATAGGCAAAAAGAAGGGTAATGCTGTTCGATCTGCCACTAAAGTAGCAGCCCCAGAGCCTTGTAATAACATCACACCTGCCACTGCACCTACAGTTGAAATCATCATTAAGGCTGTAATCGCCGCTTTTTTATGTTGTTGAAAAACCTTGGTTCGAGTTAAACCCAAAACGATTAAAGCGCCAATAAACAATAACGAACCGGTTAAAAACAAGAAAGCCACAAAACCTAAGACAATCGCCAGTGGTAAAAAGACCCTCGATTGAATGCCGGTAATGATAAACAAGGCCAAGAGCGGTAAGCAATAAGGCACTACATTTAGCATAACCACCAAAATTTTGGCAATAAAAATCTCACCTTGACTAAAAGGTAGTGGCAAATAAGCGGGTAAATCGCGACTTTCAAAGAAAATATTGTAAATGACTGAAATTCCTTGAGTAATCGCCAAAATTGCAAATAGGCCTAAATACATGGTGAAAAAGCCGGGCATCTGACTAAAGTTCACCGTTAGCATCATGCCGCCATAGAGAACCAAGAAAAGTACCGCTACCCAAAGGAACTGGCTGATTAAGTAGCGATTCATCTTTTTACTGGAATAGCCTTTTTTCCGTGCTTTTTCGGTTACTTGAGGTGACGCATAGCGTAAAGAAACGGAAAACAGCTGCCACAATTTCTTTCTATTCATGGGCGCTTTCCTCCAAGTCAGCCACTAACTCATGATCTGCCTTTCGTCCCGCCATCTTTAAGTAAATAGCTTCTAAAGATTCCCCTGGTGAAGTGGCCAGTAAATCATCGGTTGTCCCGTTGTAAATCAGCTCGCCAGCTTTTAAAATTGCCAATTCATCACAAAGTTGTTGGGCTGTATCCAAAACGTGAGTCGAAAAAATCACCGTCTTGCCTCGAGCTGCGTGTTGTTTCATCATTTCTTTTAAATCATAACTAGCTTGCGGGTCTAAGCCGGTCATCGGCTCATCCAAAATCCAAATATCCGGATCGGGTAACAATGCCCCAATTAAAATGGCTTTTTGTCGCATCCCATGGGAAAAACTACTTAAAGTCTCTTCATGGTGATGATTCATATCAAATAAATCCCCCAGCTCGCTTAAGCGCCGGGCTTTATCTGCTGAAGTCATCTCATAAGCCGCAGCGATTAAGTCCCAATATTCCCCTGCCGTTAATGCTAAAAACATATCTGGTGTATCCGGTACATAACCGATTCTTTTTTTAATGGCTAACCGATTCTCCGTTAAGGATTGACCATCCACAAAAATAGTGCCACTAGTAGGTTCAATGA
The DNA here is from genome assembly GCF_040925905.1 of Enterococcus sp. 2201sp1_2201st1_C11_2201SCRN_220225. Taxonomy (NCBI): domain Bacteria; kingdom Bacillati; phylum Bacillota; class Bacilli; order Lactobacillales; family Enterococcaceae; genus Enterococcus; species Enterococcus sp. 2201sp1_2201st1_C11_2201SCRN_220225. The sequence goes on along the minus strand of NZ_JBCOJC010000039.1, from coordinate 5,030 downwards.
CACTCACCAAACTTTTAATGGTGGTGGATTTTCCCGCCCCATTATGGCCCAAGAAACCAAAAATTTCCCCGGTTTTAATTTCTAAGTTCAAATCCTTTAAAGCTGTTTTGTTGCCGTATTGTTTTGTTACTTGTTGAAAACGAATCATTTCCAACGCCCCCTTTGCTAAAGCTTTAATTAAGCCAAAGATACACTTTTCTACCAAAAAAGCCCACGAGACGTGAGCTTTTCGTTATTCTATAGTCTACTCCAATTTAAAACAGCCGTCTATGTCTTGAACTATGAATGTTTTTTATAGTTCGGGATAAAGAGGATATTTTTCCACTAATGCATTGACACTTTCAGCGACTTCTGCAAGACTAGCCTCATTGTCATGTTCCCGCAACGCTTTCACCACTAGTTTTGCCACTTCACTAGCATCTTCTTCTTTAAAGCCACGGCTGGTAATAGCCGGTGTGCCCACGCGAATCCCACTAGTTTTAAACGGACTCAATGTTTCAAAAGGAATTGAGTTTTTATTAGCAGTAATATTCACTGAATCCAAAATGGCTTCTGCTTCTTTCCCATTTAATTCAAACCCACGCACATCAATCAACAATAAATGATTATCTGTGGCCCCAGAGACTAAACGAGCTTCTGGTGCTTGGTTAAAGACTCTCGCCATGGCTTGGGCATTTTTAATCACTTGCTCCCCGTATTCTTTAAAGCTTGGATCAAGTGCTTCTTTAAAACTAACTGCTTTAGCCGCAATCACATGCTCCAACGGTCCTCCTTGAATCCCTGGAAAGACCGCAGAATTGATCTTTTTGGCCAATTCTTCGTCATTGGTTAAGACCATCCCGCCTCGGGGTCCCCGTAAGGTTTTATGGGTGGTGGTAGTGGTAATGTCTGCATAAGGAACTGGGGATGGATGCAGTCCTGCTGCTACAAGCCCCGCAATATGAGCCATATCTACCATTAATTTAGCCCCTACTTCATCAGCGATTTCCCGGAATTTAGCAAAATCAATGGTGCGGGAATAAGCACTGGCTCCTGCCACGATAAGCTTTGGTTGATGTTGACGAGCTAAAATGCGCACTACATTGTAATCAATTACTTCAGTAGAGGGATCTACCCCGTAGCTGACAAAGTTATAGGTTTTACCAGAGAAATTGACCGGTGAACCATGAGTTAAATGTCCTCCAGCCGATAAGTCCATGCCTAATACTGTGTCTCCAGCTTCAATCAAAGCCAAATAAGCCGCCGTATTGGCTTGAGAGCCCGAATGAGGTTGGACATTAACGTATTTTGCCCCAAACAATTCTTTTGCCCGATCAATGGCTAAGTTTTCTACTATATCAATAAATTCACAACCGCCGTAATAACGACGACCTGGATAACCTTCTGCATATTTATTGGTCAAAACACTGCCTTGTGCAGCCATGACCCCTGCTGAAACGATGTTTTCGGAGGCAATCAGCTCCAAATTATTGCGTTGGCGATTTAACTCTTGATCAATTGCTTCCCATAAGTCTGGATCAAATTCACGGTAAGTCATGAAAAAAACACCCCTTCTATTTTGGTTACAGGCATTGTAACACAAAAGCGAAAAAGTGTTTACTGAAAATTTCTAATTATTTTGATTTTCTCTTACAAATAACAAAGTCTAAAAATGGGAAGGCTAATGAGACTCATTTCATTCCCGCTTCAAAAAAACGGCCACCGCTCGCCTTGCTCAAGCGATTCATGTAGGCCGCCCCTAATCCTTGGTTGTCAAACGTTTCCACCAAGATAACCTCTAAAGCTAGCTGGGGATTATCCAGAGCTCTCAGACCGGCAAAGAGACTTTTAGCCCCGGCAGCTACGGTATCTTCCGGCAGCATGAAGACGGCTGCGGTTTGATAACGCATTTTTTCGGCAATTTCCGGTCCTGCAATTACGCCTGCTTTTTTGTGTTGTTTTTGTACCCACTCCAAAGCGGCAGGCCAGTCCTTTTCCCGCACCATTAAAACTTCTGTATCAGGGGCATAATGCTTGTATTTCATCCCCGGAGCTTTTGGCGTTTCACTAGCAGAGACTAAATGACCGTCTACCAATACCGGACTTTCTAAAAAGGATGCCAAATCTTCTTGGGTCACTGCACCGGGACGCAAAATCATCGGTGGCTGACTAGGATCACTTACATCCAAAACCGTGGATTCTACCCCGATTTTAGTCGCTCCCCCATCTAAAATCCCAGCAATTTTCCCCGCTAAATCATGATAAACATGTTCAGCAGTGGTGGGACTCGGTTTCCCAGAAGTATTAGCACTAGGCCCTACCAAAGGCACTCCCGCTGTTTTGATTAAACGTAAAGTCAACTCTTGATCTGGCATTCGAAAAGCAGCTGTGGATAAGCCTCCGGTAACTACTTCCGGTAAACTCCCTTTTTTAATGGAAAAAATCAACGTTAACGGGCCTGGCCAGTATTTCGCTACGATTTTTTCGGTCAATGGATGAAAGTTGTCCACATACTCTTTTACTTGTTCAAAGCCGGCCACATGGACGATTAAAGGATTATCAGAAGGCCGTCCTTTGGCAGCATAGACTTCTTTTACCGCCTCAGGCAAAAGCGCGTTTGCCCCTAGTCCATAAACGGTTTCAGTAGGAAAGGCTACCAAACCACCGTCTTTAATCACTTTGGCTGCAACTGGAATCTGCTCTGCTTCGTATAGAATTGTTTCCACAGTTTATACACATCCTCTTTTTGAAAAATCACGAGTTTATCAACAATTTCATCCTAGTTATGCACATTTTGTGGATAACTCCTTTGTCAAGTGTGGATAAGCATGTTGATAACTTAATTTTTGTGGAACACCTTGCTAGAACTACGTTAGCTTTTGTGAAACAAAATAAAAATTTTTTTATACACAGCTAGTGGACAACTTTCCCACCTGATTATTTCACGTGGATGATGCGATCACATCCAGCCATATCTTTTATAATTGTCACTTCTTTTTTCGGGAAAGCTTCTTGAAATAGCCCTTGAACTGCTGGACCTTGGGCAAACCCGATTTCTAGAAAAATCTGACCCCGTTCACTCAATAGCTCATAGGCTTGTTGGGCTAGTTTGCGGTAAATCGCTAGGCCATCTTCTTTGGCAAACAATGCCAACTTCGGCTCAAAACGCCGCACACTTTCATCCATTAACTCCCATTCTGATTCGCTAATATAAGGAGGATTGGATAAAAGTAAGTCAATGGTGAGATCTGCTACAGGCTCCAAGGTATCACCTTGATAAAAATCCACTTCAGCTTGCAGGTTTTCAGCATTTTCTTGTGCGATCTTCAAGGCAGACTCTGATAAATCCGTCACCGCCACTTGCCAATTAGGCCGGGCTAATTTTACCGATAAGCCAATCGCTCCAGTTCCGGTGCCAATATCCACCACTTGAATCTTTTCTTCAGGAGAAAAACTCTCAATTGCTGCCATCACCAGCTCTTCTGTTTCCGGTCGAGGAATCAGAGTTGCTTTGGTAACGTTAAACCGATGACCACAAAATTCTTCATAGCCTAAGAGATATTGAGGAGGCACAAAATCTAGCAAGGCGCTAACATCCGTCGCTAACTGCTCTTGGTCTGCCGCTGGTATCGCTTCTTGAAAATGTAAAAGCCACTGGGTTGTACTCCATTGCTTTCGTCGTAAAAAGACATACAAGATACTTTCTGCTTCCAGACCTTTTTTCGCTAGCAAAGAAGAAGCCCTTAAAAGCGCTTCTCGGTAACTGACATCAGCCATTTTGCATCTCCGCTAATTTTTCCGTTTGGTCGTAAATCACCAAGGCATCGATGATTTCATCTAACTTCCCGGCTAAAATCTGGTCTAATTTTTGAATGGTTAAGCCAATCCGGTGATCCGTCACTCGGTTTTGCGGGAAGTTGTAAGTCCGAATTCGTTCCGAACGATCCCCAGTTCCTACCGCCGATTTCCGATTCGCATCGTATTCACTTTGGGCCGCCTGACTAATATGATCATACACTCGAGCTCGTAAAACTTTCATAGCTTTTTCCCGGTTTTTCAACTGGGAACGCTCATCTTGCATCGCTACCACAATCCCTGTAGGTAAGTGAGTTAAACGTACCGCAGAGGCAGTCTTATTGACGTGCTGTCCACCGGCACCAGAAGCATGGTAAATATCCGTACGAATGTCTTTGTCTTCAATGTCGATTTCCACTTCTTCCGCTTCTGGCATCACCACTACAGTAGCCGTAGAAGTGTGAATCCGTCCTTGGGATTCCGTAGATGGCACCCTTTGGACCCGATGAGCACCCGATTCGTATTTCAATTTAGAAAAGACATTGTCTCCCGTAATCATCATAACTACTTCTTTAAAGCCACCGATACCGGTGACGTTAGAATCAAGGACTTCGGTTTTCCAACCTTGGGATTCGGCATATTTTTGGTACATATTAAAGAGGTCTCCGGCAAATAACGCCGCCTCGTCTCCGCCAGCAGCTCCCCGGATTTCCATAATGATGTTTTTGTCATCGTTAGGATCTTTAGGTAACAATAAAATTTTGATTTGTTCTTCTAGTTCTTCTTTTTCTTTTTTAGCATCTACCAACTCTTCTTTAGCTAACTCCGTCATCTCAGGGTCTAAGTTTTCTGAGAGCATTTCTTCAGCGTCAGCAATGCTTTGAACCGTCTTTTTATAACGACGATATACCGCCACCGTTTCTCTAGTGTTGGCTTCTTCTTTGGTTAATTCCATTAAACGCTTGGTGTCGGCAATCACTTCCGGGTCACTGAGCAGTTCTCCTAATTCTTCATAGCGGTCTTCAATAGCTTGTAATTGATCGTACATGAGTACTCCTTTCAAAAATCGGCACAAGGCCTTCTCTTAAATTTCAGGGTGGAAATAATGATGGCGACAAACCGGGTAGTAGGCTTCATTGCCACCGATTTGAACTTGATTGCCTTCATACACCGGCTTGCCATTTACATAATGCAAATTCATGCTGGCCTTTTTATGACAGAACCAGCAAATCGTCTTCATCTCCTCGATTTTATCC
>NZ_JBCOJC010000038.1:0-25832 GCF_040925905.1 Enterococcus sp. 2201sp1_2201st1_C11_2201SCRN_220225 | reverse complement strand
CCTGTAGTAAAAGCTAGTACATCAATGACTGAAAGCAAGGAAACTGTTGAGAGCACTACCTTAGAAACGACTACCAATACTCTCAATCAGAGTCCAACAGAAGATAATCAAGAGGAGGAGGTACCAAGTAAGTCTCAGAATTTTATTTGGCTATTTCTTACAGTATTGTGCTTAGCCGTGCTCTTTTTAGTGTATCGTTATGGGGAGATGGTATGCTTGTTATTACTTACCATGCTGTTTAAAGACCCTTTCTACTATGGCTATCCTTATTTATTGAAGCGTTTGGAGAAAAAGCTTGCGCGAGGTGCAGGAGAAACGCTGACTCACTACAGTCAAACAGTCGTAGCTCGTTATCCAGAATTGAAGGATTTTATTGAGTTAACAGTTTTCTATGAAACCTACTTGTATGGTAAAAAGTACAATCTACCTGTTTCTCATTGCAAAAAATTGTTGCAAAACATAGCGTGTAGTTTACCAAAACTAAAAGAGACCTCTTTACAAGACACATCTTCTATGCAAAAATAAATCAATCATTTAGGAGGCTGTGCTGTGGAAGAGATTGTGATTCGAGAAGCTAAGATAACTGATGCAAAAGACTTGTTGGCAATTTATCGCCCTTATGTGGAAGAAACTACGATTACTTTTGAATACCAAGTTCCCACGTTGGCAGATTTTGAAAAGCGGATAAAACAGACCTTGTTGCGTTATCCTTATTTGGTGGCCGAAAGAGCAGGAAAAATTCAAGGTTACGCCTATGCTGGTGTGTACAAATCTCGTGAAGCCTACGATTGGAGTTGTGAAGTCACTGTTTATGTGGATTCCCAAGCTAAGGCTTGTGGAGTAGGCAGTGCGTTATACAATTCTTTAGAAGTTTTATTAGCCAAGCAAGGAATTTATACGTTGACTGCTTGTATTACGGCAGGGAATGAAGCTAGCCTTCGTTTTCATGAAAAGCGAGGCTATGAACAAGTGGCTTGTTTTCCTAAAATCGGCTATAAATTTGGCATTTGGCAAGACGTTTTATGGTTACAAAAAACATTGGGTCATCCTCCTCAAGTGCCAACGGCTTTTGTGCCTTATCCTCAGTTGAAAGAAAGTTGAAATCAACCCATTGTTAGCAAGTCATTTTATTTTACATTTTTTCAGAAAGTGCTATGATTGCAATGTACTTGAAATGACCTGTTAGTCAAGGGGTTAAGACGCCACGTTCTCAGCGTGGAGGCACGGGTTCGAATCCCGTACAGGCTATAGAAGGAAAAAGATTGATAGAGTAAGCTTTTTAGCTTGCCTGTCAATCTTTTTTACTCTTTAAAAGAGAGCCTGTTGGGCAGAAAACTGGGCAGAAAGCGAAATAAGTTGCCTTTTCATCTGGGAAAATAGTAAGATTAAAGCAATCGTAGAAGAACAGATTCGGAATACTGAATGTCGGGGGAATTACTGTAATGAGGGATATTTTGTTGGATTAGTACTTTGATAGAAAGATTGTTTTACGTTGATTCAGTTTTTTTAAAATAAACAAGGATTTCATGACAGCAGGCAAAGCTACTGAGGAATGTGAAAATGCTTTGTGAAGATAGTTGGTCGTAGCGGGGAAGGAGCGAATTCATGAAACGGTTGGAGCGAGTGTATCGTTTTGTTCTGGAACAAGAAATTCAAGATATAGAAGCCGGGGTGACCACCCTTGATGTGGCTAGCGCTCTAGATATTCAACGAAGTAATGCCAGCAAGGATTTAAATGCGTTAGTACGAGCGGGTAAAATTCAAAAAACAACGGGACGGCCGGTGCGTTATTTACCTTTAGGAGTAAAAGATGCTCCGATTGGTCGGACTTCTTTTTTGAATGAACCAGATTTACCTGATAAGCGCTATGTGATGAGTTATAAGGAGTCACCGGACAGTCCGTTCTTGCCAGAAAATCAACGAGTGGCTCAACGAATTTCTGCCAAAAATGAAATTGATATTTTTTCCCGGATTATTGGCGTCAATGGGAGCATGCGCAGCGCAGTGGAGCAGGCAAAAGCGGCAATTTTATATCCTCCCCAAGGATTGAATTGTTTGATTACCGGTCCCACCGGTTCTGGGAAGACTTATTTTGCCCATGCTATGTTTCGCTTTGCAGTCAACAGTGGTGTGATTGCTTCAGACCGGGAGTTAATCGTCTTTAACTGTGCCGACTATGCCAACAATCCAGAGTTATTAATGAGTCATCTCTTTGGTTATGTGAAAGGGGCTTTTACCGGAGCCGATGCAGATAAAATTGGTATCATCGATCAAGCTGATGGAGGGATGCTCTTTTTAGATGAAATTCATCGTCTGCCTCCAGAAGGCCAAGAAATGATTTTTTACTTTATGGATCACGGTACCTATAGCCGTCTAGGAGAAAGCAGTAAGAATCATCAGGCAGATGTGCGCATTATTGGGGCCACCACAGAAGATCCTAGCTCTAGTCTGTTGGCCACTTTTGTGCGTCGGATTCCCATTAGCATTGGATTGCCGGCTTTTAATAAGCGTCCGCCTCAAGAACAAGTGGATTTAGTAAAACTGATGATTGCTCAAGAAGCGGGTCGGATTCAACGGCGGATTGTGGTCACTCAAGACGTAGTGAAAGCTTTAATTGGCAGTGTCAGCTACGGGAATATTGGCCAGCTAAAATCCAATATCCAACTGGTCTGTGCTCGAGGATTTTTGAATCATATGAATCATGAAGAAATCACCATTAGCTTTGAGGACATTCCAGAAGGGATTCGTTCTGGCGTAGTTACGGTAACTCAAGATCGGCAAAAAAATGGTGAACTTTCCAAAATTTTGGAACCAAAACTGTCGATTGATCCTCGCTTAGGTACTCCTGAAATTACCACAGATTCCTATGAATTGCCTTATAATCTTTATGACATTATTGGGGACAAAGCTTCGTTGTTAAAAGCAGACGGATTGGATCAAGAAGCGATTAATCAATTTATTTCTACAGATATTAATATCCACTTGAAGTCTTTTTATAAAGACCACGGCTTTACCTTTAACGCGGACAATAAGCTTGCGGAATTTGTGGACGAAAAAATCATCGAGACTACCAATCACATCTATGAGATGGTCAGTGAGCACTTGCAATATGATTTGCAACAAAATTTTCTCTACGCCATGAGTTTGCACATCAGTTCTTTTTTGAAGAAATTAGCCACAGGAGAAGAGCGTCATACTAATGACAACATCCGGCAAATGGTGGCAGATTATCCAGAAGAGTTTGCTGTGGCGCAAAAGATTCGGAACTATTTAGCTCAAGTCTTTCAAGTGGTGATTCCCGCCAGTGAAGATTACTATTTGGCAGTGCTCTTAATTTCTCTGGCTGCCAATCAAAAAGAAGGCAAAATCGGCGTCGTGGTAGCAGCCCACGGAGATTCTACTGCCACGAGCATGGTGCGGGTGGTAACCCAGCTACTCGGAGCAGATCATGTAAAAGGAGTGGACATGCCTTTGGATATGCCCCCTCAAGTAGCGCTAGAAAAAATTCAACAAGCAACTAGCGAAGTTTCAGAAGGTGGTGGGGTGTTACTTTTGGTGGATATGGGTTCTCTAGCGACTTTTAGTGAGACCATCACCCGCAATACTGGGATTGCCGTGCGTACCATTGACATGGTCACAACGGCCTTAGTTTTAGAGGCAGTGCGCAAGGCTTCGGTTTTAGGTAGTGATTTGGAGAGTATCTACGAAAGCTTGCGTTCTTTTAATGGATACGGCAGTGGCGAAGTGGTGAAAACAGTCAGCACTTTGGAAAAAGCACCGGCGATTTTGGCGATTTGTGCTTCTGGGGAAGGAACTGCCATGCGCATTAAAGAAATTATTCAGCGGGCTTTAACGCAACGGCAATTACAAGAAGTAGCAATTTTGACGGAATCGGTGGCAGATTTATCAAGCAAATTGCCTAAACTAGAAGCAGACTACCAGATTATTGCGTCCACAGGAATTGTCGACCCAAAACTTAACGCTCCTTTTATTCCTTTAGATCAGTTTTTGGCTACAGATGTGAGAGCGTTGTTAAATCAACTCTTAAGTGGCAGTAACCTTGCAGAAGAAAACTTAAAACAAAAGGATCAAGATCTGCAAGAAACAGCTAAGAGTTATATGGAAGAGAACTTTACATTCATTAATGTAGGAAAGCTTTTTCCAATTATTTGGGATTTTGTGACAGAGCTAGTTGAAGCCTATGGACCTAAAGGGGATACACGAGCTTTATTGATTAATTTGGCCATGCATGTGGCGGGAATGATCGAACGCGTTTTATTGAAAGAACCTTTAACCATTACGAAAGAACAAGCAGAGTTTGTGACTACTGATGTGTTTTATGAGCGGTTGCATCTTCATGTACAATCTTTTGAACGCTTGTTGCGCTTGGAAATTCCTGTGGCAGAAGAGTATTACTTATTGGAAATCTTAAACTTGAAATCTCATCAAGAAGAAGTTCCTGCCCATGATTTCTTTGACTAAGACACACTACTCGATACAGTATGATACACTGTATCGAGTAGTGTGTCTTTTTGTGTTCTTTAAGAAAGCCTAAAGAACGCCAGTGTATCGTTTTTGAGTTGGCACGCTTTTTGCTTTATATTAAGTGGCTGGAAAAGGAGGGATTCTATGGGGATGGACATTCGTTTGGCACGGATTGATGATCGCCTGATCCATGGTCAGGTCGCCACCGTCTGGTCCAAACAAACGGCAATTAACCGAATCTTAGTAGTTAGTGATGAAGTCGCTAGTGATCCTTTGCGTCGCTTTTTGTTAACGGAAGCTGCACCGCCAGGTATTAATGTCAATGTTCTCACTGTGGAAAAAATGATTCAGCTTTTCTTTTCCGAATTGTTGGCCCATGAAAAAGTTATGCTTTTATTCACTCGTCCTCAAGATGTAGCGGCTTTAGTGCGTAATGGGGTAGTACTTCACAGGGTGAATATTGGTGGCATGCGCTTTATTGCCGGCAAACGAATGATTACCAATTTCATCTCAGTGGATGAAAGGGACATTCAAACATTTTATTACCTTGCTAACCAAGGTATTACCTTAGAAGTTCGCAAAGTACCTAGCGATCGTCAGGTAAACTTGATTGAACTGTTAGACAAGGACAAAACCAAATCGTCATTACAATAGTCTCGTAAATTGCTATTATTCTTTCTTTCACGAGCTATTTTTAATGAAAATATGAAATAGGAGGTAGACAAATGGTAGGAATTATCCTAGCGAGTCACGGGGAGTTTGCTGAAGGCATCTTGCAATCCGGATCTATGATTTTTGGAGAACAAGAAAATGTCAAAGCGGTCACTTTGATGCCCTCAGAAGGCCCCGATGATATCAAAGCCAAAATGGAAGCTGCAATTGCCACTTTCGATGACCAGAATGAAGTCTTGTTTTTAGTAGACTTGTGGGGCGGCACACCTTTCAATCAGGCGAACAGTCTGTTTGAAGCACATAAAGATACATGGGCAATCGTTGCCGGCATGAACTTGCCAATGGTGATTGAAGCCTATGCATCTCGGTTCTCCATGGAAAAAGCCCAAGAAATTGCGGCTCATATCTTGGAAACTGCAAAAGAAGGGGTACGGATTAAGCCTGAATCTTTGGAACCAGCTGAAGCTGCACCAGCTACAGCCGCAGCGCCAACAGTTCAAGGCGCGATTGCTCCAGGAACTGTTCTAGGCGATGGACATATCAAATATGTCTTAGCGCGAATTGATTCTCGTCTGTTGCACGGACAAGTTGCGACTGCATGGACTAAATCAGTTAACCCATCTCGGATTATCGTAGTATCGGATGCAGTAGCAAAAGATGATTTGCGTAAGAAATTAATCGAACAAGCTGCTCCTCCAGGTGTTAAAGCCAATGTTATTCCAGTGGATAAAATGATTGAAGTCGCAAAAGATCCTCGTTTTGGTGATACTAGAGCCTTGCTTTTGTTTGAAAATCCACAAGACGTAGTACGGGCTGTAGACGGCGGCGTTGACATTAAAGAAGTTAACGTTGGTTCAATGGCTCACTCTGTAGGAAAAGTTGTAGTAAGTAAAGTATTGTCCATGGGAGATGACGATGTGAAAGCATTCGAAACCATGAAAGACAAAGGAATCACTTTTGACGTACGGAAAGTGCCAAATGATTCTAAAGACAATATGGATGAAATCTTGAAAAAAGCAAAAGCAGAATTAGCAGCAAAATAATCAAATAGGAGGTAGAACATATCATGAGTGATTTAAATGCGATTCAAGTGATATTGGTAATTCTAGTAGCCTTTCTAGCTGGTATGGAAGGGATTTTGGATGAATTCCAATTCCATCAACCACTAGTGGCATGTACATTAATCGGGTTGGTAACAGGAAACTTAACAGTAGGCATCATGCTTGGTGGCTCTTTACAAATGATCGCCTTAGGTTGGGCAAATATTGGGGCAGCCGTAGCACCAGATGCTGCGTTGGCATCTGTTGCATCTGCAATTATTTTAGTATTAGGTGGCCAAGGTGAAGCAGGGATTCCTTCTGCCATTGCCGTAGCCGTTCCTTTAGCTGTTGCCGGTTTGGCATTAACCATGGTGGTACGTACATTGGCTGTGCCAATTGTTCACATTATGGATAAAGCCGCTGAAGAAGGGGACTATCGTAAAATTGAATTATGGCATATTATTGCAATCATCATGCAAGGTGTGCGGATTGCATTACCAGCTGGTTTGCTATTGTTTATCCCAGCACAAACTGTACAAAACTTCCTACAAGCGATGCCTGCTTGGTTAACTGATGGTATGGCAATCGGTGGTGGGATGGTCGTAGCCGTTGGTTATGCCATGGTTATCAACATGATGGCAACCAGAGAAGTTTGGCCATTTTTCGCAATTGGTTTTGCAGTAGCTGCAATTTCTGAATTAACATTAATCGCACTAGGGGTTATCGCAGTAGCTATGGCCTTCATCTACTTGAACTTGTCTAAATCTGGTGGCGGTTCTGGTTCTGGTGGTTCTGGCAACACAGGGGATCCATTAGGCGATATTTTGAACGACTATTAATCTTGAAGGAGGAGAAAAACAATGGCAGAAAAGATTACTTTATCAAAAAAAGATCGTATGGCCGTAGCATGGCGCTCTACCTTCATTCAAGGTTCATGGAACTATGAGCGGATGCAAAATGGTGGTTGGTGTTATGCCATCATTCCTGCGATTAAAAAATTATACACAACTAAAGAAGACCGGGCAGCGGCTTTAAAACGTCACTTGGAATTCTTTAATACCCACCCATATATCGCTTCTCCAATCATGGGGGTTACATTAGCTCTGGAAGAAGAACGAGCAAATGGTGCACCGGTTGATGATGTAGCGATTCAAGGGGTTAAAGTCGGCATGATGGGTCCTTTGGCCGGTGTCGGGGATCCCGTGTTCTGGTTTACCGTTCGTCCAATGCTAGGTGCCCTTGGTGCATCTCTTGCTTTAACTGGTAGTATTTTAGGACCAATCATCTTCTTCTTAGCATGGAACATTATTCGCTGGGCATTTATGTGGTACACTCAAGAATTCGGCTATAAAGCGGGTTCTAAAATTACCGATGACTTATCCGGTGGTTTATTGCAAGACGTAACCAAAGGCGCATCTATCTTAGGGATGTTTGTCCTAGGGGCTTTAGTAGAACGCTGGGTAAATGTGAAATTCACTCCAGTAGTTTCTGAAGTGAAATTGTCTGAAGGAGCTTATATCGACTGGGAAAGTCTTCCAGCTGGTACGGAAGGTATTCGTAAGGCCATCTCTGACTTTGCTAGCGGTTTGTCTTTAACTGATGTTCAAACGAAGACTTTGCAAGACAACTTGGATTCCTTGATTCCTGGTTTGGCAGCTTTGTTATTAACCTTCCTTTGCATGTGGTTATTGAAGAAAAAAGTTTCTCCAATCATCATTATCTTAGGTTTGTTCGTAATCGGGGTTGGCTTCCACGTAATCGGCTTGATGTAAGAACATTTTTTTAGGGGCCTTACTTAAGGCCCCTTTTACATAGGTATCGTGACAAAAAAATACAAAAAACGTATACTGAATAAAAAGGAGGAAAGCCCAATGGTTGAATCATTAAATACGAAAGTAGATCTAAGCATCGATGCCACTTCATTTATGGGGTTAAGTGAGTACGGCAAGATTATGGTGGGCGATCACGCCTTTGAATTTTACAATGATCGTTCTGCTGAAAAATATATCCAGATTCCTTGGGAGGAAGTAGATGTGGTGATTGCTTCTGTGCTGTTTGGCGGTAAGTGGATTCCTCGTTACGCTATTCGGACGAAGAAAAATGGCACTTTTACCTTTTCCTCGAAAGAACCAAAAAAAGTCTTGAGGGCAGTGCGTGAGTATATTCCAGAAGAACGCATGGTACGTTCCTTGAATTTTTTCCAAGTGATCAAACGAGGCGTCAAAGCCAAATTCGCGGGCAGCAAATAGCTGTGCGCGAATTTTTTTTAGAATTGGGAAGAGGTGTGACACCTATCATTCCCAAGGGATAAATAGCGAATGTCCTATCACACTGCTCAAGGAAATATAGGAATAAAAAAATTCGCGACAGAAGGAATCTTCATACACCGAGCCAAAGTAAAAGATGTCAAAGAGAACGCCTTTTGCGAAAGGCTTCTTTTAGCCGAGAGGTTGAGGTTGTGTTATTCTTAAGAAAAGGAGATGATCAAATGCTTTGGACATTGATTGTAGGTGCGCTTATTGGTGCAATTGCCGGGGCGATTACCGGGGAAAAACGCGGGTGTTTATTTAATATCGTAGCTGGCTTAGTGGGTTCTTTTATTGGGCAAAGCCTCTTTAGTAGCTGGGGCCCACAATTAGCAGGGATGGCTTTAATTCCCTCTATTTTAGGTGGGGTAATTTTTGTGGCTGTGATTAGCTTTTTCTTTGGCCGTAAAAATTAAAGGAGAAATCAAACAGAGTGCTCCTGAAAGGGAGAACTTTGCTATAATGAACGAGATGAATCAAACAAGAAAAGAGGGAATTGATCAGATGACGTTACGAGTAGAAAAACTACGGGACTTAATGAAAAAAGAAATAGTAGATGGCTTTTTAATTACTAGTCCTTATAACTTGCGCTACTTAACCAACTTTACTGGCACTACCGGGCTTGCGGTGATTACTATGGACAAAGCTTTTTTTGTGACGGATTTCCGCTATACCGAACAAGCTGCTGCCCAAGCACAAGGCTTTGAAATTGTAAAAAATAGCGGTCCGATTTTTGATGAAGTAGCGAAATTATGTGAACAAGAAGAAATCAATGCCTTGGCTTTTGAAGAGAGTCATGTGAGCTTTGCTGATTATACGGTGTTGGAAGAACTATTGGAAGAAACACCGTTGATCCCCGTCAGTGGCCTGATCGAAAGCTTACGTGAAGTGAAAGATGAGAAAGAGATTGCTTTAATTGAAAAAGCCTGTGCCATTGCAGATCAAGGTTATGAACATGTACTAAAAATGATTAAGCCGGGAATGACAGAAATCGAAGTGGCCAATCAGTTGGATTTCTTTATGCGTTCATTAGGCGCAACCAGTGTTTCTTTTGATACGATTGTGGCTTCTGGCTTGCGCTCGGCAATGCCTCATGGAGTCGCTTCTAGTAAAGTGATTGAGCAAGGAGACTTAATTACATTGGACTTTGGTTGTTATTACCAAGGTTATGTATCCGATATGACCCGGACTTTTGCCATTGGTGATCCTGGCAGTCAGTTAAAAGAAATCTATCAAATCGTTTTAGAAGCTCAATTAAAAGTGTTAGAAGAAGCAAAACCGGGGATGACTGGTATTCAATTAGATGCAGTCGCGCGCGATCACATTGCACAAGCCGGTTACGGAGAAGCCTTTGGACATTCTACGGGCCATGGAATTGGTTTAGAGATTCACGAAGGGCCCAATGTTTCCTTTAGAGCCGATAAGGAGTTTGTAGCAGGCAACGTGATTACCGATGAACCGGGAATTTACTTACCGGGTATTGGTGGGGTGCGAATTGAAGATGATTTACTGATTACGCCAGATGGCAATCGTGCTTTGACTCATGCCACAAAAGAATTGATCATCTTGTAATGTTTTAAGAGGCCAGCACCTAGGGCCTCTTCTCCTTTGCCTGTGAGTGCTAGAAGTGCCAAGAGTGGTTTTGTATAGCTTAACAGCCAAAAGAATGATAAACTAAGACGTAGAAAACCTTGTAGAGGTACTGATAAATCTAATAAGGAGGATGGCCATGATTTCAGTAAATGATTTTAAAACCGGCTTGACCATCGAGGTAGATGGCGACATTTGGCGCGTGGTGGAATTTCAACATGTGAAACCTGGTAAAGGAGCGGCCTTCGTTCGTTCAAAACTTAAAAACTTACGGACCGGTGGGGTTCAAGAAAAGACTTTCCGGGCTGGGGAAAAAGTTGCCAAAGCTCAAATTGACAATCGTAAAATGCAATACTTGTATGAAAGTGCGGGTAGTTATGTCTTTATGGATATGGCAAGTTACGAGCAAATCGAAATTCCTGGTGAACAAATTGAAGAAGAATTGAAATACATGTTGGAAAATATGGAAGTCAATATCATCATGTACGGCTCTGAAATTCTCGGTGTTGACCTACCCAATACAGTTACGCTAACGGTGGAAGCTACCGACCCGAATATCAAAGGAGATACTTCTTCTGGCGGTTCCAAACCAGCTACCATGGAAACAGGATTAATTGTCAACGTACCATTCTTTGTCAATCCTGGAGACAAATTAATTGTAAATACTGCGGACGGATCATACGTATCCCGCGCATAGAAACGGAGGAATTTCGAGTGACAGATGAAAAAAATCTGGTATTGGGAAGCAATCAAGAATTAGGCGAAATCGTTATTGCACCGGAAGTGATTGAAGTCATTATCGGTATTGCGGCATCAAAAGTTGATGGTGTTTATGAAATGCAAGGGACTTTTGCTAATAACGTAACGGAATTATTAGGTCGTTCTGCTCACGGGAAAGGCGTTTATTTAAATATCGATGAAGCCGGCGTGAAAGCAGACTTGTACTGTTATATTAAATATGGCGTTTCGGTACCGAAAGTCGCTATGAATATCCAAGAACGAGTGAAAGAACAAGTATTGTTTATGACCGATGTGGCTTTGGCAGAAGTCAATGTTCACGTAGTTGCGGTAGTACCTGAAAAATTAGAAACGCCAGACTTGGATGAATTATTTGGAGAAGATGAGGAAGAACATGACTAAAGAGATTTCCCGCCATCTGATGCGTCAAATGGCTTTGCAAGCTTTATTTCCCTTGGATTTTAATGCGGATTTGTCCAAGCAAGATGCAATCCGCCACGCTATTGAACTAGAGCATTCTGACATGTTGGATGAAGAACAAGAAAACTTTGTGCCAGCTTATTTAGACCGCTTAGTAGAAGGTGTTTGTGTTCATAAAGGGCAATTAGATGAATTGATTCAAGGCCATTTGAAAAAAGGCTGGAGCTTAAGCCGTCTTTCTAAAATGGATTTGGCAATTTTGCGAATTGCTTTGTATGAAATGCTCTTTGAAGAAAGCGTACCAAACAAAGTAGCTATGAACGAAGCAATTGAACTAGCAAAAACCTTTAGCGACGATCAATCGCGGAAGTTTATCAATGGGTTACTATCAAAGATCAATCAAGAACAAGAAGCATAAAGAGAGGAGCTTGGGATATGTCTCAGGCTCTTTTTGCTGAGTAAAATGGTGAGAAAGTACAAGGCCATCAGCAGAAAATCAACTTATTTTTGATTGTAAGATGCAAGAAAAGTTTCGTAAAATTCTCCCCTGTGCTAGAATAAGTAAAATGAAAACTGCCGTTTGGCGGGGGAAGGGTGTTTTAAATGGCTGAATTAATCGATGGGAAACAGTTAGCGAATCTGATGCAAGAACAGATGAAAAACGAAGTAGCAGAATTAAAAGAGCGGGGGATTATTCCTGGGCTAGTGGTATTGTTAGTGGGAGAAGATACAGCTAGCCAAGTCTATGTTCGCAATAAAGATCGGGTGGCGGCAAAAATTGGCATTCATTCCAAGGTGGAACGTTACTCAGCTGATATTACGGAAAGTGAATTGCTCGCAGAAATTCAGCGTTACAATGAAGATCCTCTGTTCCATGGCATTTTAGTCCAGTTACCATTACCAAAACACATTGATGAGAACAAGGTGCTTTTAGCCATTGATCCCAAAAAAGACGTAGACGGCTTTCATCCTTTAAATTTAGGGGCGCTATTTACGGGACAACCAAAGATGATCCCTTGCACGCCTTATGGCATTATGAAAATGTTTGAATACTATAATATCGATTTAACCGGGAAAAATGCGGTAGTGATTGGTCGCAGTAATATTGTGGGCAAACCCATGGCTCATTTGCTTTTAGGGCAAAATGCCACGGTGACAGTGACGCACTCGAAAACTAAAAACCTAAAAGAAATCTGTCGTCAAGGGGATATTTTAGTGGTAGCGATTGGCCAAGGACATTTTGTCACCAAGGAATTTGTCAAAGATGGGGCTGTGGTGATTGACGTGGGCATGAACCGAGATGAAAATGGCAAGTTAATCGGGGATGTGAAGTTTGATGAGGTTAGTGAAGTGGCGAGCTTTATTACACCAGTTCCCGGGGGCGTGGGGCCGATGACCATTACGATGTTGATGTATCAAACGATTAATAGTGCAAATCAAAGCTAAAGAAATTAGGTGAAATTGTTGACTCAGGAGTATTTAAGCGTAACGGCTTTGACTCGCTACTTAAAACGAAAATTTGATGCAGATCCTTATTTGGAACGGGTTTTTTTAACCGGTGAAATTTCCAATTTTCGCCTGCGGGCCAATCATCAGTATTTTAGTTTAAAAGATGATGGGGCAAAAATTTCCGCAGTAATGTTCAAAAGTGCTTTTAATAAGGTGAAGTTTCGTCCGGAAGAAGGAATGAAAGTCTTAGTAGTGGGACGGATTTCCCTGTTTGAGTCCAGTGGGAATTATCAAATCTACGTGGAGCAAATGCAGCCAGATGGAGTGGGCGCTTTTTATCAGGCTTTCGAGCAACTAAAGGAAAAACTGACCAAAGAAGGTCTGTTTTCTGCGCCAAAACAAATTTTGCCACGCTACCCGAAACGCATCGCCGTAATCACCAGTCCCAGCGGTGCGGTAATTCGGGACATTATCACTACCACTAGAAGGCGCTATCCCATTGCCCAGTTGGTCTTGTTTCCAACAGTAGTTCAAGGGGATAAGGCTGCAGATGATTTGGTAAAAAATATCCAACGAGTAGAAGAACTTGGCAATTTTGATACGATGATTATCGGTCGAGGCGGAGGTTCCATTGAAGATCTCTGGCCTTTTAATGAAGAACGGGTGGCTCGGGCGATTTTTAATGCCAAAACTCCAGTAATTTCTTCTGTAGGCCATGAGACGGATACGACCATTGCTGATTTAGTGGCAGATGTGAGAGCCGCTACTCCTACCGCAGCTGCAGAATTAGCAGTGCCGGTTTTAACAGAGGAACTTTTGCGAATTAAACAATTGGAGGCCCGCTTGCAACAAGCTTTTGTCTTGCAACTTCAAAGAAAAAACGAGCGTTACCAACGGGCAATTGCTTCCTATGTCTTTAAAGATCCCGGTCGTTTATATGAAGCCCAGTCTTTGAAATTGGATCAGCTCACCCAGCGGATGCTTCAAGGTATACAACAAAGGCTTCATGAGGAAGAGCGCAGCTATCAAAAATTAGCTAGTCGCTTTGTGCAAGCTAGCCCGTTAAATCAAGTGCGGGAAGCCAAACAAACGACTACCTATTTAACCAAACAACTAAACCAACAAATCCAATATGTAGTAGAAAATAAGAAACAGACTTTTGCCAATACGGTGCAGTCCTTAGATTTATTGAGCCCTTTAAAAATCATGGGCCGCGGCTATACCTATCTAACAAAGGATCAGCAAGTGGTAAAAAGTCCGGAGCAACTGGTTTTGGGCGACCAAGTGGCGATTCATTTTGCCAAAGGACAAGTTACTGCCGAAATTATTGAAACACCAGAAGCTTAAAAGAGTTAAAAGAGGAGTGAAAACATGACAGAAGCAACCTTTGAAGAATCATTGCAAGAATTAGAACAAATCGTTAATCGCTTGGAAAAAGGAGATGTGCCGTTAGAAGATGCCTTGGAAGCTTTCCAAAAAGGCATGGTTTTAAGCAAACAATGCCAAGATACCCTGACAAAAGCAGAACAAACTTTAACCAAAATGATGGATGAAAACAATCAGGAAGTTCCCTTTGAAGAGGAAGAAGCATGATGGCTTTAGCTGATTTTCAAGAAAAACACCTACCAGTAGTGGAAAAAGAATTGTTGAATTTTCTGCAAGAGCAGACGAGTGAACCCATTTTACTAGAAGCTATGAATTATTCGGTGAAAGCTGGTGGCAAGCGCCTGCGTCCCTTATTACTTTTAGCAGTGGTGGCGGGCTTTCAAAAAGAAATTACCACAGGGGCTTATCAAACGGCAGCAGCGTTAGAAATGATTCATACCTATTCTTTAATCCATGATGATTTGCCGGCAATGGACGATGATACGTTACGTCGTGGGCAAGCGACTAATCATGTAGTTTATGGGGAAGCTTTGGCAATTTTAGCTGGCGATGGTTTGTTAACGGAAGCTTTTCATCTATTGAGCCGGGCTCAAGTGCCGGCCTCAGAAAAATTGTTGTTGTTACAACTACTCGCTGAAAAAGCCGGGGCAAAAGGTATGGTAGCAGGTCAAGTGGCAGATATTCAAGGGGAAGGTCAGCAGTTGGATTTAGCGGGACTAGCAGCCATTCATCGCCGAAAAACAGGAGATTTATTGACTTTTTCTTTACTGGCTGGAGGAATTTTGGCTCAGCAAGATCCGGCGGTCTTAACCGTGCTCGAACAATTGGCCCAACATGTGGGATTGGCTTTTCAAATTCGCGATGATTTGTTAGATGTTGTGGCAACCCCAGAAGAAGTGGGCAAGACAACAGGGCACGACGCTGTGGCAGGAAAGAATACGTATCCTGGACTACTAGGTCTAGAAGAAGCTAAAAAAGCCTTAGCTGCTGAATTAGCACAAGCTTCAGGAAAATTAACGACTATGAGTCAGGAATATGCCTTTGATACGAGCTTACTTCAGGAGCTTTTGGCAAAGTTTGAAATGTGAGGAAAACCATGAAAAAAGAACGTGTAGATGTCTTAGCGGTACAACAAGGGCTGTTTGAGACGAGAGAAAAAGCTAAGCGCGGCGTAATGGCGGGCTTAGTCGTAATGGAAAAAAATAATTTGCGCTTGGATAAGCCGGGAGAAAAGATTCCTGCTGATAGTCTGCTGCGGGTAAAAGGGGAAGTCATGCCCTATGTTTCCCGTGGTGGGTTGAAGCTTGCTAAAGCGTTAAAGGAATTTGACTTTAGTGTCCGTGATAAAATCTTGTTGGACATCGGTGCTTCTACGGGAGGTTTTACCGATGTGGCATTACAAAATGGCGCGAAGTTAAGTTACGCGCTAGATGTGGGCTATAATCAATTGGCTTGGAAATTACGACAAGATCCTCGAGTGATCGTCATGGAGCGACAAAATTTCCGCTACAGTAAACCCAGTGATTTTACAGAAGGCTTACCAGAAGTAGCCACTATGGATGTCTCTTTTATCTCGTTGAAATTGATTTTGCCCCCACTACATGAAATTTTAGTTCCCGGTGGTTTTGCCATGGCTTTAGTGAAGCCCCAGTTTGAAGCTGGTAAAGAACTAGTGGGCAAACATGGCATTGTGCGAGAAGCGGCTACCCATGAAAAAGTACTCACCGAAATTATTGATTTCACTCTTGCCACAGGCTTTGATGTAGTAGACTTAAGTTTCTCTCCGATTACAGGAGGAGAAGGCAATATCGAGTTTTTATTGTTAATGCAAAAAGTCCAGGGCTCAGGACAAGTGGCAAAAAAAATCGACATTCAAAAAACAGTCAAAATAGCCCACGAAAGCTTGACATAATCCGTTATATTTTCATAAAGCTGCCAGTTTTTTACTGGGAGCTTTCTTTCTTTGTGAATAAAAATAAGGTATGATAAGGTAGTTCGTGAATAGTTATGAATAGGAGCAGATTAGATGAGAAAAAAAGAGCGTCATCGCTTGATTACCCGTTTGCTAAATGAAAAGAACATCCAAAAACAAGAAGATTTTGTGGGGTTGTTGAAGGAACGGGGCATCATGGTGACTCAAGCCACCATTTCTCGCGATATCAAAGAATTAAAACTAGTGAAAATACCCTTTGATGGCGGGTATCGTTACAGCTTGCCGGCGGAAACTGTTGAGGATATTGGTGCCAAACTAACCAAATTATTAAAGGATGCCTTTGTGTCGGTTGATGTGATGGATAAGTTTGTCATTTTAAAGACGTTACCAGGAAATGCTGCGGCAATCGGCAATCTTTTGGATCGCCGCTATAAACAACAATTATTTGCCATTTTAAATGATGATGACTCCATCTTGATGATTGCCAAAACAGAAGCTGCGGCCCAAGAACTCCTGGCTGAATTTCAGCATTATTTGTAGGTTTAGGAGGGAGAAACATGCTACTGGAATTAACCATTGAAAACTTTGCGATAATTGAAAAACTGCATCTGCATTTTCATAAAGGTATGACTGCTTTAACTGGGGAAACCGGGGCGGGGAAATCGATTATTATTGATGCCATGGGACTTTTAGCAGGCTCTAGAGGCTCAGTGGATTATATTCGCCAAGGAGCGGAGCGCTGTCGTTTAGAAGGTCTCTTTGATTTGCCAGAGCAGCCGGCTTTATTGGCGTTATTAGAAGAACTAGGTGTGGAAAGTGAAACCGGAGACCCGCTGATCTTACAACGGGATATTTTACTCAGTGGTAAAAATATTTGTCGGGTCAATGGGCGTAGTATGAATCTGGCCAACTTACGGAGAATTGGTAATTTTTTAGTGGACATTCAAGGCCAAAATGAACACCAAGAACTTTTACAAGAAGAGCAACATCTGGCTTTAATTGATGCCTTTGGGGATGCCAGCTTTCAAAAATTACGTCAAACTTATGAAAAAGACTACCAAGTATTTCGCCAGTTGGAAAAGCGAGTGCACAAAATTCAGACCAATGAGCAATCCTTTGTTCAACGTTTGGACATGTTGCGTTTTCAACAAGAAGAAATTGCCCAAGCTCAACTTTTGCCTGATGAAGCAACCTCTTTAGAAGAAGAGCGTTCCAAATTAGCGAATTACCAAAAAATCGTGGACACACTGGCTCAAAGCCATCAACTATTAGCAGAGTCTACCACAAGTCCTGTGGATCAACTGGCTAGTGTTATTGCTTCGCTACAAGAAGTAGCAGACTTAGATGATGCTTATGCAAGTATTTTGGAAAATTTGCAAAGTGCCTATTACTTACTGCAAGACGCTACGGGAGAGGTCTCCCGGCAGTTGGACTTTTTGGAATTAGATGAAGAGCGCCTGGAGACTGTTACCCAGCGCTTGGAACTCATTCGTCAGCTAGAGCGTAAATACGGTGATTCCATTCCTAAAGTTTTGGCTTATTATGAAAAAATTTCCCAAGAACTAGCTAACTACAGTGACTCTGATAGTCAGTTAGAACAATTACAGGCAGAATTAAAAAAACAAGAACACAGTTTAACCACGACTGCCAAAGAATTACACAATCGTCGGAAAAAAATTGCCCATAGTTTGGAGCAAGTCATCTTAAAAGAGTTAAAAGAACTTTATATGGCCAATACTCAATTTGCCGTGGAATTTACGAAAACCCCTAGCTTAACGGAAAACGGCTTCGATCAAGTGGCCTTTTATCTTTCAGCAAATCCAGGAGAACCGTTACGTCCTTTAGTAAAAGTCGCTTCTGGTGGAGAATTGTCTCGGATTTTATTAGCGTTAAAGACCACTTTCTCCCAAAACCAAGGCATCACTAGTATTATCTTTGATGAAGTGGATACTGGAGTCAGCGGACGGGTAGCCCAAGCCATTGCGGAAAAAATTGCCAAAATTGCTCACGGGTCCCAAGTTTTATGTATTACCCATTTGCCTCAAGTAGCGGCGGTGGCCAATTATCAATATGAAATTGAAAAAGCTGTCACTAAAGGCCGTACGCAAACCAAAGTGAAGCAGTTAAGCGCTGAAGAACGAGTGCAAGAAATTGCACGAATGTTAGCTGGAGCGGAAGTGACCAGTTTGACTATTGAACATGCCCGGGAATTATTGAGTATGGCAGGGCATTTAGCAAAGTAGTGAAATGAATCCTAACTAAATAACGAGAATCCGCTTATGTGATACAGAGCGGATTCTCGTTATTTGATTTGTCTTTGCCTAGTTAAAAGTTTTGACTAATAATTTAATCACAGTCTGTAAGCGATCCACATACTGTGACATTGCCGCTTTCTCTTTTTCGATATTTTTAAAATCTTTGACCGATAATGAATCCTTATCATTTAAATTCACTTGTAGCTGATTGTCCAAAAAAGCCAAATTTAGAGGATGGTCAACTTTTTTGTCGATAATTAGTAGTGTTTGTTGGACTTCTGGAGTTAGAAAATTTTGAGCTGCTTCAGGATTTTTACAGGTTACAATAAAAACGTTGTTAAATGCTTCGTTTTCTAGTGTCACCGCATCATCTGCAAAGTATTTTCTTTGCTTGCGTTTTGAATAGCTATTTCGATATATGATTTGCAAAGGTGCTGCTGGCATTTCTTGGAGAGGCAGTAGTAGAAAACCTCCATTGAATATTTCCTCGTAGCTTTCTTCAGGCGAGTTGTTATCATCATAACGGACTTTACGCTTGCAAAGTCTTACGTGACCATAACGAAAACTTCGATTCTCATACTCTCCTTGGATAAGATTTTTTCCAGAATAAAGGCTGAAACTTGGTAAAATAGGACTGTTCGTAATGATAGACTCATCAATTTTTTCTTCGGGATCAAAGATGACGTTTGTAAAACGTTTTTTCAATAAAGGCAAAAGTATTTTTTCGCCGTAGTCTGCATCAGCATTTTGTTTTCGTTCATCTAAGGATAAAAGTTGATAAAACGTAATTCCAATAATTATTACAAAGCTATAGGCGAAAAAAGCAATTTGATTAAATGGTTTTGGTAAAGTAGTCTGCGCAATAAGACCAGCCAATAGAGAGAATGGGATTAGTCCGAAACACCATTTTTTTATTTTGGCAAGTAGTGCGTATTTTTGTTTTACAGAATCTACATCTGCTGATTGTAACGTCATGTTTTTCAAGTTGTGATCTAAATTTTTAATAAGTAAAATAATAAAAAGCGGCAAGGTGAGAACGAGGAATTGCAGGCCACTGAGGAAGCCGAAAAACATAGTAACCAAAAAAATCAAGATAACATAACTAACTCGAATAATGCGCCATATTTTTTCCCAAGTGTCTATTTCTGAAAAATCGAAATAACTTCGTACCCGTTCCATGAAACTCCCTCTTTTCTTGTTTTAATATTATGTTAATCAAATTATAGCATTTTTTAATTTTAAGTGACATTGATAACTTTAAAAAGCAAGGAGCAGGAGCTTTCAAAAAATAAAACAAAAAAAGTTCGAAAGCCAAGGGGAGACTTTCGAACTTTTTTTAGACTATGTTTGGCTTCACGAGTTTGTTCCGCCTTTTTTTGGTTAATTATCGGTTGATTACAAGATGCTTACTAATGCAGTTAGGACTACGCCGCCAATAGTTAATAAAAGCATCGTCCAAATGAAGACTTTGGTAATTTTAGAAAAAGTGCTGGTCTTTTTTTCATTCATTTCGCTTTCCATCCTTTGTCTGTGATTGCAAGTAACAGTGTACCCGCATTCACAAATTACTGCAAGGGATGCTAGTCAAAATTCACAAAAGATTCTTCTTTCTTAAATAATGAATCACCGCTACACAAAGGACGATGGTCCCCAAAGTAATTAGAAGAAATGCTATATCCAGACTGGCAAAAGGAAGTTTGACGTTCATACCGAAAAGACCGCCGATAATCGTTGGGATCGTTAAAACAATAGTCAATGAAGTTAAAATCTTCATAATATTGTTCAAGTTATTAGAAACGATAGCCGAAAACATCTCTGTCATTTGGCTAACCAATTTTAAATAAATTCGAGAAGTGGTCATGGACTGTCTTGTTTCTACCAAAATATCGTGGAGATGATTGCGAAAACTATGGCGATCATCTAAGCTATCTGCGGTGAAAAGCTTTTTTAATACTTCATAATTGGCACTGGTGGACTCTTGAAAAAAGACCAAGCTTTTTTGGATATCCATCACTTGATAGAGACTTTCATTTTCTGTAGCCACTCTGATTTTAGCTTCTAGTTGATTGACTTGTTGGTTGATTTCTTCCAGATGGCGATTGTAGCTAAATGTCAGTTCCCACAAAAGACTTAGAAAAATATTGACTTTCGGTGTCAGATCGTTTTCTTTGACTGGGTTGCTAAAAAGTTTATCGAAAAAAGGTGGCTTGTGGTTTGAAACAGTAATTAATTTCCGATCTGGTAAGAGGATTAATGACAAAGGATACGTATTGTATTGTAAATAACCACTAGCACTAGTGGTAACAAAGGGAAATTCCAAGACAAAGAGCAGTGGCCGTTTATGGTCGGGTTTAGGGTCACCTTCCAAGCGAGCGGTTTCCACATCATCTAGTACGGCAGTTAAGTAATCTTTAGGGAGTTGATAGTGCTTGGAAACCATGGTTATCTCTGCTGAAGTCGGCTTTGCCAGATGAATCCAAGACACATCTTCACCGTCTTTATTTGCTTTTCGTAAACATTCACCATCTAAGGCGTAGTAATCAATCATAACGATTCTCCTTTATCTCCATAAGAAATGTGTAAGAGTCCTTAAAAAACTCTTTATATCGGCGTTGTAACGGTATAAACTTTTAAAAGAACTGAAACATCAGTGTAATGATAATACAGTATAGTAAATTTAGTTTGAAAAGGATGAAAGCCATTTTCATCTTTAGAAAGGATTCCACCATGACAACTTTTTCACCTATTATGATTCTTTGGTATGTTTTTCCTGTTATTGTACTTTTTGCTTCGGTATTTTTAGTGTCAGCCTTGTCTTTGAATAAAAAATACCAGATTAAAGGGCCGGATGTGGCGATACCTTTCTTGTGGTTTGGCATGCACCAACTATCTCAAAATGCCTTTTCACTGTCTATTTTACCTTATTTAGCCATTTCCATCTTGCTTTTAGGTATCCTTTTAGTGGTTTTTCAAGCCTATTATTATGGTGAAATCACCTATAAGCGTTTCTTTAAGATGTTTTGGCGCTTAACTTTCTTGTTTAGTATGCTGACGTATGGCTTGTTAATTGTGATGGATATTGTACTTTATTTATAAAAAAATGCGCTTTTTTAGTCAGCTAAAAGCTTAATATGACACCTGTTTCCTAAATGGTTAAAAAAAGTCAAACAAGTTCCCTTTGTCATTTATAGAAAAAGTGGTAGAAAGTGGGGGATTGTGGTAGACTGTGTATATCTGGTGGAGACAGGAGGTTATTTGGCGATGTTTATGGGCGAATTTCAACATACAATTGATGCCAAAGGCCGCCTAATTGTACCTTCCAAACTACGGGAACAACTAGGAGAGAAGTTTGTTGTCACCAGAGGATTGGATGGCTGTTTGTTTGGCTACCCCAATTCAGAGTGGAACAAGTTAGAGGAAAAGCTCAATGAAATGCCTCTAGCCAAAAAAGACGCCCGAACTTTTGTGCGTTTCTTTTATTCTGCTGCGACCGAATGCGAAATTGATAAACAAGGTCGTATCAACATTCCCCAAACATTACGAAATCACGCCAATTTGACCAAAAATTGTGTCATTACCGGTGTGGCCAATCGAATTGAAATTTGGGATGAAGAAAAATGGCAAGCTTTTGCAGTTGAAGCGGAAGAAAACTTTGATGCAATTGCTGAAACAATGATAGATTTTGGTTTGTAAACTAGAAAGAGGCACTAGGCGATGAGCGAGGAATTTCAACATTATACCGTTATGCTAAAAGAAACAGTAGCCGGCCTGGCGATAAAACCTGGAGGCGTTTATGTTGACTGTACTTTAGGTGGTGGCGGTCACAGTGAGTATCTTCTTAGCCAATTAGATTCTAGTGGTCATCTTTATGCCTTTGATCAAGACCAAAAGGCCATTGATCATGCCAAAATTCGCTTAGCAAAATATGTGGAAGCCGGACAAGTTACTTTTGTCAAACAAAATTTTCGCTATTTAAAAGAAGCGTTGGCAGAACTTGGAGTCACAAAAGTCGATGGCATCATGTACGACTTGGGGGTTTCTTCTCCTCAATTAGATGAAGCTGAACGCGGCTTTAGTTACCATCAAGATGCCCCGTTAGATATGCGTATGGATCAAAGTGCGACTTTTTCCGCTTATGATTTGATTAATGAATATGATTACCATCAATTGGTAAAAGTTTTTTTCCGTTATGGAGAAGAGAAATTTTCCAAACAGATTGCTCGAAAAATCGAGGAACGACGAAAACAGCAACCAATTAAAACTACTGGAGAATTGGTGGAGTTGATTAAAGAGGCCATTCCTGCGCCGGCTCGCCGTAAAGGGGGACATCCCGCTAAACGGATTTTCCAAGCAGTGCGAATTGCCGTAAACGACGAACTGGGAGCTGTGGAAGATTCCTTAGTGTCAGCTATTGAGTTATTGGCTTACCAAGGGCGCATCAGCGTAATTACTTTCCATTCCTTAGAAGATCGAATTGTTAAAAATATATTTAAAGAATACAGCACGCCTCAAGACTTACCGCCGGGATTGCCGGTGGTACCAGAGGAGTATCAGCCAATCTTAAAAATTATCAACCGCAAGCCACTGGTAGCCAGTGAAGCGGAATTAGCAGAAAACAATCGCTCTCGCAGTGCTAAATTGCGGGTGGCGGAGAAGGTTAAAGAGCAGTTAGAAGGAGCGTAGTTACATGGCAGAAGTAAAGATTCAAGAATATGATTATCACTATGAAACAGACCCAAATGAAGAACTGCCTGTTCAAACGCCGCCAAAACGCCCGGATATTATTCGGATTCCTGCTTCTCCTGCTCGCCGCTTAAAACGAGTGAGCCGCCTGGAAAAAATTATTGGGAGTATTTTGGTTGTGTCCATGATCGCTCTGGCTCTTTTAACGATTTATGTGCGAACTGATATTAGTCAATTGGAACATGATATTACGCAAATCGAGGCTGAAACAAGTCAACAAAAAGAAGAAAAAGTCCGCCTGGATCAAGAAAAGGCTGAACTTTCCAAAACAGAGCGCATCAAAGAAATTGCTGAAAAGCAAGGATTGAAAATCAAGGATGACAATTTGAGGACAGTGAAGTAAATGAGGTTTAACCGAATCAGAAATTATTTTCGCAAAAAAAATTCCACACCAACGAGCAATCGCAAAAAAGTAGGGATTCTTCTCTTTGCTACGAGTATTGGGTTGCTCTTTTTGTTTGCCATTCGACTAGGTTATATCGTTTTTGGTGGACAAATTGGTGGCAACTCATTAAAAGAGAATACCGAGAAGTTGTATCAAGGTTCAGAAGTAGTAAAAGCAAAACGAGGTACGATTTATGATCGCAATGGGGTGGTCATTGCAGAAGATGCCACTTCTTATTCAATTTATATCATATTGGATGATTCCTATGTTTCTGGTAAAACAAAGCTCTATGCCCAAGAAAAGGACTTTGATGCCATTGGGGAAATCTTTGCCGCAGAGTTAGGTTCTAAGAAGTCCGAGATTGTCAAAGCACTAAAAGCAGGCGTGAAAAATAAAGCTTTCCAAATTGAATTAACGACAGAAACCAAAAACCTCAGCTTAGAAACTAAGCAAAAATTAGAAGAACTTTTTAAAAAACAAAATATCGGCGGCTTATACTTTGATGAGCACCCCAACCGGATCTATCCAAACGGTGTCTTTTCTTCTCACTTTATCGGCTATACGGATACCGAAGCCAAAGATGGCAAAGAAAGCGTCGTAGGTAAGATGGGATTGGAATCGGCCTATGACGATATTCTAAAAGGAACGGATGGAAAAGTTGTTTATCAACAAGATAATTTCCAAAATCCATTACCGGGAACTGTCGCGGAAGAAACTCCGGCTAAAGATGGGCAAGATATCTACACCACCTTAGACAGTCGTTTGCAATCTTACTTGGAGACGTTAATGGATACTGTCTATAAAGAATACAATCCAGAAAACATGACGGCTATGTTGGTGAAAGCAAAAACTGGAGAAGTCCTATCCTTAGCTCAGCGTCCTAGCTTTAATCCGGAAACTAAGGAAGGTTTAAACGACGATAGTACTTGGATGAACCTTTTAGTTGAAGACCATTATGAACCCGGCTCTACGATGAAGCTGATGACTACTGCTGCGGCCATTGATGAAGGGATTTTTAATGAGAATGAAACCTTTGTTTCTGGCTCCACTAAAGTGGCAGATACTACGATTAACGACCACGACTTTGGTGAAAAAGGAACGTTGACCATGCGTCAAGCTCTTTCTTGGTCTTCTAACGTGGGAATGGTCCTTTTAGAACAACGGATGAGCAAAGTTTGGCCTCAATATCTACAACATTTTGGATTTGGTCAAAGCACTTACTCGGGACTTTATGGTGAAAATGCAGGTAGCTTACCTACTGATAACGTAGTGGACCAAGCGATGAGTGCCTTTGGACAAGCAGTAAACGTCACGAACTTTCAAATGATGCGAGCTTTTACAGCCATTGCCAATGATGGTAAGATGCTCCAGCCTCAGTATATTTCCAAAATTGTGAATACCAATAGTAATAAAGAGAAAGTTTTTCAAAGCGAAGTGGTGGGAAATCCGGTGACTGCCGAAGCTGCCCAAAAAGTGCGGGAATATATGATCGACGTAACTCAAAGCGAGAATTACGGGTCTGCTTATGGTGTCTATGCTGTGGATGATTACAACATCGCGGCCAAAACCGGAACCGCCCAAATTTATGATGCCACCACCGGAACTTATTACACTGGTGAAACGGATTATCTTTACTCCATTGTGGAAATGATTCCGGCAGAAAATCCAGAATACATCTTGTATTTGACCATTAAGCGGCCGGAACATTGGACCCAAAAAGCTTTAGGTGATATTGCGAATCCGCTGATGAAACGGGCCATGGATTTAAATGAAACTGATGAGGCCGTTGTGGACGAAAAAGAAGAAGAACAGATTAAAGTAGCAGATTACCGAGAACTTGATGTGGATACTGCGGCAGCAGATACTGCTCGTAACGGCTTAGTGCCCGTGGTAATCGGCACTGGCGACAAAGTAGCAGCTCAATCGACAGAACAAGGCACTAAGCTGTTGCCTTCTGAAAAATTAATCTTTAAAACAAATGGCTCAGAATTTTATATGCCAGATGTTACTGGTTGGTCGAAAGCAGATTTGATGAAACTAGGAAAATTGTTTGATGTTGAAGTGAAGTTTGAAGGAGAGGGCTACTGCGTTAGTCAAAGCCTGCAACCTTATGAAGCCATAAGCGATACCCCGTTAACCTTCACTTTGGAATAGAAGTAAATTATTGAGGAGTTTTGAAAATGGAATGGACACAGATGATTATCCCCGTTGTGAGCAGTTTTGCCATGACATTCTCCGTAATGCCATTATTCATTGGTTATTTTCGGATGAAACAATTTGGACAAGAAATTCGTGAAGAAGGGCCTAAATGGCACAATGTGAAAGCTGGTACTCCCACTATGGGTGGGGTGGTCTTTTTAGTCGCCACTTTATTAACTGGCATTTGGGTGGCAGCGTGGCAAAAGCAATTGACCACTGGTGTCTTTATTC
>NZ_JBCOJC010000037.1:0-27549 GCF_040925905.1 Enterococcus sp. 2201sp1_2201st1_C11_2201SCRN_220225 | reverse complement strand
GCGTCAAAGTGATTGGGACCCCAACAAATCCGGTGGTTTTGAGAAAAGATAGCTATGTGATTACCGATATTTATGGAGGAGAGTAATTTGAAAATTCTCTTTGCAGCAGCAGAATGTGCACCTTTCTTTAAAACTGGTGGCCTAGGCGATGTGGCCGCGGCTTTACCGAAAGAACTAGTAAAAAAAGGGTTAGATTGTCGGGTAGTCTTGCCTTTTCATCATAAAATGCCCTTAGAACTACGCCAACAGTGTGAAGACTTGTTTAATTTCACTGTTTCTGTAGGTTGGCGCAACCAATACTGTGGTGTGAAACGCTTAGTAATGGGGGCGGTGACTTATTATTTTATCGACAATGAATACTACTTTACCAGAGATGGTCTCTATGGTTA
Source organism: Enterococcus sp. 2201sp1_2201st1_C11_2201SCRN_220225 (assembly GCF_040925905.1). Lineage (NCBI taxonomy): Bacteria > Bacillati > Bacillota > Bacilli > Lactobacillales > Enterococcaceae > Enterococcus > Enterococcus sp. 2201sp1_2201st1_C11_2201SCRN_220225. Next base: position 27,160 of record NZ_JBCOJC010000037.1, on the reverse strand, counting down.
TGAAGACGATGGGGAACGTTTTGCTTTCTTCCAATTAGCCATTATGGAAATGATGCAGCGGGTGCGTTTTATTCCCGATGTGCTTCATGCCAACGACTACCATACCGCAATGTTACCTTTTTTAGTAAAGGAAAAGTATAATTGGGTGAAGGCTTATCATGACATTAAAACCATTTTGACCATTCACAATATTGAATTTCAAGGCTGGTATGATGGGGGCAAGCTAGCCGATTGGTTTGGTGTGGGGATGGAACGGTATGAAGACGGTACTTTGCGCATGAACAATTGCTTGAACTACATGAAAGCTGGCATTTTATACGCTGATCGGGTGAATACAGTGAGTCCTTCTTATGCAAGGGAAATCCAAACGGTGGAATTTGGTTCTGGCTTAGATGTGATCTTGCGCATGGAATCGGGCAAGCTTTCTGGGATTGTAAATGGGATTGATTACGAGCAGAACAATCCTGAAACGGACCCATTAATCGACTATCATTTTTCAACGGCTGATTTTAGTGGCAAAGCAGCCAACAAAGCCCAATTGCAAAAAGAGATGGGCCTTCCAGTTCGAAAAGATGTGCCTCTTTTAGCGGTAGTCAGTCGTTTAACGCGACAAAAAGGCTTCCATTTATTGTTAGCTGAATTGCCAAGTTTATTGCAACAAGATATGCAGTTGGTGTTGTTGGGAACGGGAGATTATGACTTTGAGCAGGCTTTTGCCGGTTATGCACAAGCGTATCCTGATAAGGTTGTAGCTAACATTACCTTTGATGTAGCCTTAGCCCAAAAGATGTATGCAGCAGCAGATATCTTTTTAATGCCTTCTGCTTTTGAACCTTGTGGCTTGTCGCAAATGATGGCTATGCGCTACGGAACACTACCGGTAGTTCATGAAATTGGTGGCTTAAAAGATACGGTAACGCCTTTTAATCCGGTGACAGGCAAAGGGACAGGCTTTGGCTTTGAAGATTTCAGTGGTTATCAGTTTATGAAAGCCATGGAAAAAGCCATCATCATGTATCATGAAAACCCAATTGTCTGGCAAAAGGTAATGACTCAAGCCATGGAAGAAGATTTCAGTTGGGAAACCGCATGTAATGCGTATCTAGCACTTTATGAAGAAGTAGTCACAAATTAGCATCGGGGCTGCGTGTAAAACCCCAGTAGTTTGGTGTTTGCTTTGGTCATTTTGACGGGAGCAAAGGAGGCACCACGCAAAATCTGCTGGGATTTTGACGTAGCTCTTTTTGAATATAAGGGAGAGTTGTTTATGACAATGTCAAAAGAATCGTTTAAAAAGGAAATGCAGCAGCGGTTAAAAGAAAAATATGCGATGGAAATTGAAGATGCTTCACCTCAAGAGCTCTATAACGTACTAGGAAGCGTGGCCAAAGCCTATTATTCTGATGCTTGGAGTAATACTTGGAAAGATTATTTGGAAGTGGGGCAAAAGCAGGCTTATTATTTTTCCATTGAGTTTTTACCAGGAAAAATGTTAAAGAGTAATTTACTAAATATGGGGATTTTAGACTTGGTGGCAGAAGGTCTAGTGGAATTGGGGACTTCTCTAGATGAATTAGCCCAAGTGGAACAGGATATGGCCTTAGGAAATGGCGGCTTAGGACGTTTGGCCTCTTGTTTTATGGATTCGATTGCTTCTTGTGGCTTGCCTGGTAACGGCAACGGAATTCGCTACGACTATGGCTTGTTTAAACAGCGCTTTGTGGATGGTTATCAAGTAGAACTACCGGATGAGTGGTTGCGCAACGGCAATACTTGGGAAGTGCGCAAAGAATCAAAAGCGGTGGATGTTTTATTTGGCGGGCATGTTTACATGGCAGAAGATGCTAACGGAAATTTACAGCCGATTTATGAAGGGGCTCGTAGGTTGCGGGCAATCCCTTATGATACAGCGGTTTTAGGCTATCAAAATCATTTGGTCAATACATTACGGTTGTGGAGTGTGGAGATTCCTTGTGATGAAGAAGACCATTATCGCAGCATTGAAGACCGTCGCGCCTTTGAGGATTTAACGGCTGTTTTGTATCCGGATGATTCCAATGAACGGGGACGTCAAACCCGCCTGTGGCAAGAATATTTCTTTGTGTCCGCCGGGGTGCAAAGTATTGTGCGCTATTATTTGCGATTAAAAAAACCACTGGAAGTAATCAATGAGTATGTGGCGATTCACATTAATGATACCCATCCTGCCTTGTGTATTCCGGAAATGATGCGCATTTTAATGGACGAGCATGGAATGGCTTGGGAGCAGGCTTTTAACGTTACAGTAAAAGTGATGAGTTATACGAATCACACCATTATGGCTGAAGCCTTGGAAAAATGGCCGGTAGCATTGATGAAAGCCAATCTGCCTCGGATGTATCAAATCATTGAAGAAATCGATCGTCGCTTTGTCGCGGAAATGAATCTATGTCATCCCGAAAATCCCGCTTTAGTCCAACGAACTCGAATTATTCAAAATGGTCAAGTTCACATGGCCCATTTAGCTATTATTTGCAGCCACAGTACCAACGGCGTGGCGAAACTACATTCTGATTTGTTAAAAGAAGTGGTACTCCATGATTTTTATCAGCTGTATCCAGAACGCTTTAATAACAAAACCAATGGGATTGCTCAGCGCCGTTGGTTACAGTTGGCCAATCCAACCTTAGCCAAACTTTTAGATGAAACCATTGGAATTTCTTGGCGGAAAACACCGGGAGATTTGAAGCTCTTGCAAAATTATCGGGAAGATGATGCTGTTTTAGAAAAACTGGCTGCTTCTAAAATGGTGAACAAAAAGCGGCTGGCTCAATACATTGAGAAAACTACAGGCATTGAAGTCTCAGAAAAAGCGATTTTTGATGTGCAGATCAAGCGTCTCCACGCTTATAAACGGCAATTGCTAAACCTTCTGCATATTTTAAAACTGTACTTTGATTTAAAAGACGATCCATCAAACAAACAAGCATCCCGGGTCTTTATTTTCGGTGCGAAGGCCGCTCCAAGCTATACTTACGCTAAATCCATCATTAAAGCCATCAATGAGACAGCGAACTTGGTGAACAATGATCCGGATATCAATGATCGTATTAAGATTGTCTTTTTGGAAAACTATAATGTGAATTTGGCGGAGCTGATCATTCCTGCCGCTGACGTAAGTGAACAGATTTCACTGGCCTCTAAAGAAGCTTCAGGGACGAGTAATATGAAATTGATGCTAAACGGTGCCATTACCCTGGCTACATTAGACGGTGCCAATGTGGAAATTCGCGATGCCGTAGGAGAAGACAATGTGGTGATCTTCGGTATGACCGAAGAAGAAGTCTATCAATACTACGAACGAAAAGACTATGTGGCTAAAAATTATTATGATCAGTCCCCCGTCTTGCAACGAGTGGTCAATGCTTTTGTGGATGGTACGATTCCAAATATTTATTTTGAAGGTCAGGAAATTTTTGATTCTTTATTAAAACACAACGATGAATACTTTGTGCTCCGGGATTTTGCGGCTTATGTGGAGGCTCAAGAAAAGATCGATCAGTTATACAAGGATACAAAAGTTTGGCAACAAATGAGTTTAATGAACATTGCCAACGGGGGACGTTTTTCTGCCGATGATACGGTGATGCGTTACGCAGAAGACATTTGGCACATTGAACCGGTGGAATTGTATTCCAAAAAGAAGGGGTAGTTTTATGGGAAACATTTATTATAACCCTTGGGATGAAGCCTATAAATCGCCTTTTGGTGCGATTCAAGAAGGGGAATCGGTACGCTTTTCTTTTCAAGGAGAAGACAGTGGCATTGACCGGGTTTACTTGGTGATGATACCAGAAGGTCATGAGCCTTATCGAGTGAAGATGGAAGCAAAAGTGCCGGGGTATTTTCAGACTGAGTTTACGTTTAAAGACGGTAAAGGACTGTATTTTTACCACTTTGAGCTGGAATATCTTTCTGCTAATCACCAACGTTTTGTGCGTTTTTATGGTTGGAGTGGGAACAATGGTCATGGAAAAGTCGCTGATCATCTGGTGGACTGTATGAACTATCAAGTGACTTGTTTTCAAAAAGCGGAGACACCTCCTGCTTGGTATCGAGAGGCGATTTTTTACCAGATTTTCCCGGATCGTTTTTACAACGGCAATGCCAATGGACAAGTCAATTCTCCTAAGCCCAATACCTTCTTATATGGGAATTACGCTGATGAGCCGATGTACATTAAAGATGGGCAAGGGGAGATTGTTCGCTGGGATTTTTACGGGGGTAATTTTTCCGGGATTAAAGCCAAAGTAGCTTATTTAAAAGAGCTGGGGGTCAATGCTTTATATTTAAACCCCATTTTTGAAGCCCGCAGTAACCACCGCTATGATACCGCAGATTATTTAAAAGTGGATCCGATTTTAGGCACGGAAGCGGAATTTAAAGACTTATTAGACTACCTCCATGAAGAAGGCTTTCGGGTGGTATTAGACGGGGTTTTCAGTCACGTGGGCCGCCATAGTCGCTATTTTAACTATGACGGCGCTTATGGAGCAGAAGTAGGGGCCTATCAAAACATTAAAAGTCCTTATTTTTCCTGGTTTACTTTTTTGAATTATCCCAATGAATACCGTTCCTGGTGGGGTGTTAAAGATTTACCGGAAGTAGACAAAGACAATGAAGACTTTCAGCGTTTTATCTATGGACCTACGGGAGTCTTAAGCAAGTGGAACCAACTAGGCTTGGACGGTTGGCGTTTAGATGTAGCAGATGAATTGCCAGATCCATTTATTGCGGGAATTCGCGAAAACTTAGAACGCTTTTCTGATAAGGTTTTATTAGGAGAAGTTTGGGAAGACGCTTCAAATAAGGTGGCCTATGGGGTGCGACGACAGTATATTTTAGGAAATCACTTACATGGGGTGATGAATTATCCTTTACGGAGTGCCACCATTGACTTTTTAATGGAGAATTGCACGCCAGAAGAAGTGGCGTTGACCTTTACTCGCTTACAGGAAAATTATCCTCGGGAAGTCTTTTACAATAGTTTTAACAATATCGGTACCCATGACACAGAACGAATTTTGTCTCAGTTAGAAGGCAATCATCAAAAACTTTCTTTAGCTTTTGCATTGTTGTTTTTGTTTCCAGGCGTGCCTTGCATTTATTACGGGGACGAAGCGGGACTAACGGGGGGCAAAGATCCGGACAATCGCAAGTTTTTCCCTTGGGACTCAATAGATGAGACTTGCTATCAGGAGTGTCGCAAGTGGCTGAGTTTACGAAAACAAAATGAACTTTTGCAATCAGGAGAATTTGGCCTATTGTACAGCGAGCGACTGTTGGGGGTTTTGCGCTATGATCAAGCCCGTTTTATCTTAACCATTTTAAACCCTTTAGAAGTAGAAGTGATTGTAGCGGTGAATAATTTTGCCACTTTTCGAAAACTCCCATTGTCTTCTGAACGCTTAGAAGAACTTTTGGAAGGAAAACGAATTGCAGGTTATGGTTCGTTTGTGGTGGAAGGAAGCTTGTAAAGAGGCAAAGTTCTCTTGTCCAGGGATTTTGTGGTAGAATAAGGCAAACCCAGAAACAAAGGATGATACCTATGAACAACTATAATGAGATTAAGCGTAAAAATTATCGCTTTCCGGCTTACGATGATCAAGAAGGCGTCAAAATTCAGCGAGAAGGCAAGCGCAATTTGTTTGCCAATGATCGCAGTTGGCTGACCCCTAATAAAACCGCTGATTATAAAGCGGCTACCAGTCGCCAATCAGTAGACAAAACCCAACCAGCTGGGGCGAAAATCCAGCCTGTTACTAAAGAGGAAGAAGAACGAACATTACGCCGTTCTCGCAAAGAAACATTGGATAAACAAGGTTTGACGATTCGCCAACAAACGGAGCTAAAAAAACACCGGGACAATTTGCCAGATTATAGTAAGAAAATCGCCCCAGAAACCGACGCTGTGGGACGGACATCGCTGTTTGGCAAAGAACCCCGCACGTCTTCTTTGCGGAATACCTCTGCACAAAATACGGAAAGCACGATTAAACGGGAATATTCCGGGCGTTCGTATTTTGTGCCCAAATACATTCCAGCTTCAGTTTTACCTGACGAAGAGACTGGGGAGAAAATTGGCAAAGAAGAACTGCTTGCTTCTTTGAAAAAGCCTCAAGACAGTTATTTGATGTTCGATCAAGAACCAGCTGCCTTCCAAGAAAAACGCAATGAAGAGCCTAGTGTGAAAAAATTTCCCACTGAAGAAATCAATGAGGAGCCTGTTAAACGTAAAAGCATTTTAGAACGGGGCTTGCAAGGTTTGATTCAAGATGAAGCCCTCAGTGCAAAAAACAAAGGCTACTTTAATAAGAAGGGATAAGGTTCATGGAAGATTATGCCAAACAATTGGATCAGTTGAAGTCTGGGGAATTAGCAAAAATTGAAGTGAGTCTGGCGGAGTTTATGGATTTTCGCAGTGTTTGGTTACAGCGAGAAGACCGGAAATACTTTGTGGGAGAAGCCCATCATGACGGCGGTGTCACTTATCGCTATGATCCCACGGTCTTATAATAATAGACCAGATAGGAAGAGGGAAGGGGAAAATCAATAAAGGTTGATTTCCCCCTTTTTTTATCTTTTGTTTGCAGATTTCTTTGGAAGAAGGACATGGCGCTAGTGAGAGTTGTCTGTTACTTTTTGCGCCACATTAGGAGTAGATTGCCCAGCCAGTCCAAAGCGATGCCAATGACAATGCCGATGATAAACCCGAAGACTAGATTGTCTTTGACTAAACCGATGCAAATGCCAATTAAAAGTCCTAAAGCGGTGAATTCTCCATCGAAATGATCTTTTTCCATAATAACTCCTTTTTTAGAAAGGTTATTGACAAATAAGAGCAGGATTGGTACGATTTAATCGTTGCCAATACGCGGAAGTGGCGGAATGGCAGACGCGCAACGTTGAGGTCGTTGTGAGCAATAGCTCGTGTGGGTTCGACTCCCATCTTCCGCATCATATTCAATCATACTTAGAAGTCCAAAATCATCTTTGATTTTGGGCTTTTTTGTGCAACAAACTAGCGTTGCTATGTCTTATTGTATCGTTGTTTTTAACGGAATAAAAGAAAAAGCAGTACTCACTCGGATACTTTGTTTCAACCACCGTCACAATTACGGAGAGCTGTTAAAAGTAAAGAAAAGGTAAACGAAAAAGAAGAGAGGGCTCTTTTGTAACGCTTTAGGATTCTTGATTTAGCAGGCTTTTCTTTCAAAAATCGGCTGGATTAGCTTAAGTGACAAAAATGAAAGGGAAATGTCAGCCAAGTCTCTCGGTATTAATTCTTTCTTAGGCTAGAATACAGTCATGAAAGAAAGCGAGGGATTTCCATGAAAAAATTTATTTTGACTATTCTCGGTATCGCAGTGGTACTGGTTGGTGGACTTTGGGTAGCCCAAGAATGGATTATGGGAGGCCATCAATATTATGTGCAAATTACAACAGAAGGCCAAAGACAAGATGAAAAAGATGATGTGGGGAATGCTGTGATTACTTACCACTATGAACTTCCTGGTTATGATGAGGACGGCAAGAGCAAGACTATGGATTTTAATTCCTTTGAAGCCCGGCCATTGAAAGAAGAAGCTTATTTAAAAGTGACGTGGAATAAAAACAAAGGCGTCACAAGTTGGGAAGAAGTTACCAAAAATGAAGTGCCAAAAAAGGCCATGAGTAAATTGAATCAGGAAGGATGAACGCAATGCAACCCGTTATTCAAGTAAAAAATGTAAAGAAAAGTTATGGAAAAAGCAGTGAAAAAAGAACTGAGGCATTAAAAGGAATCAACTTTGAGGTAGCCCCAGGGGAATTTGTGGGAATTATGGGAGCTTCGGGTTCAGGGAAATCCACCTTGTTAAACCTGTTGTCCACCATTGATCAACCAACTTCTGGAGAGATTTTAATCAACGGTGGGGATGTGACCAAGTTAAAAGGAGATGCCTTAGCGGACTATCGCAGTCAAGAAATTGGCTTTATCTTCCAAGAGTTTAATCTTTTAGAAAACTTAACGGCCCACGAAAATATCGCTGTACCTTTGTCTTTACAAGGAGTGAAGCCTAAAGAAATCCGGCGCAAAATCGCAGAAGTTGCCAAACGTCTGTCCATTGAAGAAATATTAAACAAATATCCCACTGCGCTATCTGGTGGGCAAAAGCAACGGGTAGCCGCTGCCAGAGCGCTAGTCAGCAAGCCTGCGATTTTATTTGGGGATGAACCCACAGGAGCTTTAGATTCCAATAGTGCCAAAGATTTATTGAATTTATTGCGGGAATTAAATCAAGAAGCCTTGTCGATTTTATTGGTGACTCACGATCCTTTGTCCGCAAGTTACTGTCAACGAATCCTCTTTATTAAAGACGGGTTGATTCATCAAGAATTATATCGTGGTGATCAAACACAAGAAGCCTTTTATCGGCAGATTTTAGCCCATTTAGGTAATTTGGAACAGGCGGAGGGCGATTTATAAGATGTTAGTCAAATTATCAATTTCCGGGATTAAAGCACGTTTACAGGATTATTTGGTCTTGTTTTCTGGGCTAGTGGTGACAGCTGGTATCTTTTATATGTTTGAAGCGTTAGCCAGCAACAAAGCCTTTTTAGAAAGTAACTCCACCATTTCTTCGGTGGTGGTCATCTTTCAAATCGGCTCGGTTTTATTAGGGATTATCACCTTTGTCTATCTCTTATATGCCAATTCTTTTTTGTTAAACATGCGCCAAAAAGAGTATGGCATGTTTATGATGCTAGGTGCGAAAGTCAAAAAAATCGCACAATTGATTTTTATTGAGACATTTTTAGTCGGGGTAGTTGCCACCGCGTTAGGCTCTGCTTTGGGAATTTTATTAGCGAAAGTGGTAAATGCACTTTTGGTGAGTCAACTAGATTTAAGCATTCAGCATTTTCAAGCCTTTAATCAAAAAGCCTTGTTGATTACTTTGATTTTCTTCAGTGCTTTGTTTTTATTGGCTGCCATTGTAAATGCTACGAAAATTAGTCAAAAGACGATTCTCAGTCTTTTAAAAGACGCTAGCACGCCGGCGCCAAATCCGCGGAAAATGCCGGGACTGATTCTCGAATCAATTTTTGGGGTGGCCTTACTAGCAGCCGGTTATTATTTCATGAGTGACTTGGTTCGCTTCCAATTAATCGGTATTATAATGGCTTTAATCACCATTGTCTTAGGGACTTACTTTGTCTTTCACGGCTTAGTGTTGCTGTTTTTGCAAACATTAAAACAAAAAGACAGCGTGATTTATCATGGCTTACAAAATTTCACATTGTCTCAATTAACCTTCCGTTTAAAAGACTATACGAAAATTTTATCCCTCGTAGCCATGCTGTTTGCCTTAGCGCTAGGAGCCTTGACGGTGGGAATCGGTTTTAAAAATGATATTGTAAAAATGACCAAACAGAGCACTGCCTATGATTTGATTTTAAACAACAGCCAATTAATCGAGAAAAAACAACTAGCTGATTTAGACATTACCAAAGAAGTGGTTTATCGCCAAAAAGAAGACGATCAAGGCATTTACTATGTGGCAACAGACTTTGACAAAACGCCTTTACAAGCCCCTGACTACAGTCAAAAAAATCCTAAAGGCTATGTGAGCTATTCAGGGGAAACCTTAATGGCTGATCTAACTGCTCAAGATGATTTGCGAAGATTGGAAACTTTCGATCAGCAAGGAAAAGAAATTCACTTTTTAAGTGAAGCTGATTTTGCGGCATTAGGAGTACCAGAACAGCAGTTAAGTTTGATTCGAGTAAAAGACTTTGAAAAACAACTACCTGAATTGAAAAAATTAGTCAAAGTAAACAAAGCCAATAATCCTAGCATTACCCAAGAGCAAGACTACCAACAACGGGCTACTATGTACGAGTTGTTCAATGGTCTGTATTCAGGCTTTGAATTTATGGGCTTTTTCTTAGGAATTGCCTTTTTGACGATGTTAGCTAGCTGTTTGATGTTTAAGATTTTATCTGGTGCGAACAGTGATATTCGCCGTTATGACATGCTTCAAAAAATCGGCACTCGAAAAAAACTTTTAAAAGGTTCTTTGAAAAAAGAAATCGCACTGTTGTTTTTAGCTCCCGGCATCTTAGGGACGATTCATGTGCTCTTTGGCTTGCGAATGTTTGACACCTTGTTGCAAAATCCTTATGCCTCCATTGGGGTACCTTTTGGTTTGTTTGGTGTGATTTATTTTGGCTACTATCTGTTGACGGTAAAACTTTATGAAAGAATTGTATTGCCTTCAAAGGAATAGGATTTCTTATTGCAATTTTGCCCTGCCTCCATTAAAGTTGAAAGTAAGAATTTTCTAAAAAAGGAGTGGGCGCCATGAAGCAATTCGAGAAATCCCAAAAGTTAGAAGGGGTTAGCTATGATGTGCGGGGACCGGTTTTAGAAGAAGCTGAACGCATGCAAGCAGAAGGCATTAGTATTTTGAAGTTGAACACCGGCAATCCCGCCCCCTTTGGCTTTGAAGCTCCCAATGAAATTATTCGGGATTTGATTTTAAATGTCCGGGACTCTGAAGGCTATTCTGAATCAAAAGGCATTTTTGCCGCTAGAAAAGCCATTCAACAAGATTGTCAGCTAAAAGGTTTCCCTAACGTGGAGATTAACGATATTTATACCGGGAATGGGGTCAGTGAATTGATCACCATGTCCATGCAAGGTTTGTGTAACAATGGGGATGAAGTATTGGTTCCCATGCCGGACTATCCATTGTGGACCGCTTCTGTTTCGCTAGCTGGGGGCAAACCGGTGCACTACATCTGTGACGAGGCGAGTGAATGGTATCCAGATCTAGAGGATATGCGCAAAAAAATCACCGATAAAACAAAAGCCATTGTGGTGATTAACCCCAATAATCCTACGGGGGCGTTGTATCCGAAAGAAATTTTAGAAGGAATTGTGGACTTAGCCCGGGAGTTTGATCTTTTATTATTCTCCGATGAAATCTATGATCGTTTGGTAATGGACGGCTTAACCCATGTTCCATTGGCAACTTTAGCTCCAGATCGAATGGTGGTGACTTTAAATGGTCTGTCCAAATCTCATCGAGTGGCAGGGTTTCGAGTGGGGTGGATGATTCTTTCCGGTGACAAAACAGGTGCCAAAGACTATATCGAAGGCTTGAATATGTTGTCTTCAATGCGACTGTGTTCCAATGTCTTGAGCCAGCAGATTATCCAAACCGCATTGGGAGGCTATCAAAGTGTAGATGAGCTCTTATTGCCTGGGGGACGCATTTATGAACAGCGGGAATACATTTACCAAGCAATCAATGCCATTCCCGGACTTTCTGCGGTAAAACCGAAAGCGGCTTTTTATATTTTTCCTAAAATCGATACGAAACGTTTTCAGATTGTCAACGATGAACAGTTTGTCTTAGATTTCTTACATGAACACCATATTCTCCTCGTTCATGGCGGGGGCTTTAATTGGCAACAACCGGATCATTTCCGCATCGTCTACTTGCCAAAACTAGATGATTTGAAAGCTACGACCGGAGCCATGCGGGAGTTTTTGGCGGGGTATCGGCAAAAGTAACAAAAAGCTTCGTCTATGGGCGGAGCTTTTTCTTGTCAAAATGTGAGAAGACAAGAAAGAGTTGTACTAGAAGCTTATCACTGTACAGTTACAAAAAACGGAGATGAGAAGATGAACGAAAAACCTGAGTGGTTGAAAAAAATTACCAATTTACCAGAGATAAATCAAACAATAAAGTTTTTCGGTGGCCATCAGCAACGAGTTTCTGCAGGATGGAAGGCGGAGCGGGAGACTCATTTTGCCTTTGAAATTATGATTATCTTAGAGGGCGTGCAACATTCTGATTTCACGAGTTTTGCCTTTGACTATCCGGCGGGGTCAATCCTTCTGATTCCCCCAGGTCTGTCTCACGAAAATTCTTGTGGATCAAAAGAGGGGATGCGCTATTTTTGCGTGCATTTTGACATTGATGATCCGGAAATCCAGCAAAACCTTTTGATGTATTGTCCGTTGCTTTTGCAAGCAGACAATGAAGGCTACGATGAAATTCGCCAAGTGTTGTTAGCCTATGTGGCACTTTTGGACAAAGATACCTTTACTTTGCGGGAACGTTTGTTAGTGGAACGGCTGTTGATTGACTTATTGATTGGGTTATTGGATTATGCCCAGAACGCTCAAAAAAGGATGGAGTCTTCTGATAGCTCAACATTGGTTTTAGGCAAGGCGATTGCAGATACTATTCAAACCAATTTTCGCACTTTTACTCAGTATCCTCAGGAAGAAAACCGAGAACTCTTGACGATGAAAAACGTGGCAGATGGGTTGAGTATTAGTGAAAGCACGATGCTTAAAGTCTTTAAAAAGGTTTTCTTTCATAGTCCCAAACAATATTTGGACGAACTGCGCTTTAACGAAGCCAAGTTCTTGTTGCATCAGCCAAAACTTGCTGTTGGGGAGATTGCAGAAGTGATTGGCTATCAAAATGCTTCTCATTTCTCCCGCCAGTTTAAACGCTGGAGTGGATTGTCGCCCAATGAATATCGGGAAATGAATCGAACACAATCAGAGCAACCTCATTAAGGGGTTGCTCTTTTTTACGGATAATGGTAAGAAATAGCCGTTTTATGATATATAACTGTCGTTTGAAATCGCTTATGATTAACTCGTAAACAAGAAACCGATTTCAGTAAGCGCCACCTTTTTAGAAAGAGTGTTACGAATTTGCTGAAATTAAGATGAAAGTGAGGAAATCATCAGATGACAAGTATTCAAAATCCAATTATTCCGGGAATGGCTCCCGATCCTTCTATTATCCGTGTGGCGGATACTTACTATATTGCAACATCGACGTTTCACTGGACGCCGGGTATTCAAATTTTTCAGTCCCAAGATTTGGCGAACTGGGAATTAATCGATCAAGTAATGAAAGACGGAGAGGTTAATCTTAGAGGTACGAACACGCCTGCTGGTATCTGGGCACCCCATCTTTCCTATGATCAAGAGACCGAAACGTATTGGCTAGCTTATTCTCATATGGTAAACATGGCAGGTCGGGAGTTTAACTCAGACTCTTATGCCATGTGGGCGAAAGACATTCGAGGACCTTGGTCTGCCCCTATCTTCTTGACAGCTATCGGCTTTGATCCGGCTTTGTTTCATGATGAAGACGGCAAACACTATTTGACCATTTTGGAATGGGAAACCAGAGCAGGTTATCAAGCACCGGGACATATTGTGATTGCCCAGGTTGATTTAGAAAATGGAGGTATTATTGGCGATTGGCAACGTGTCACTCAGGGCTTTACTACTCGAGGCTGTGCGGAAGCGCCACAGCTGTATAAACACGATGGCTATTACTATTTGCTATTGGCTGCTGGAGGTACCGGCTATGCCCATGGTGTTGAAATCGGCCGTTCCCGGGAAGTCTTTGGGCCTTATGAAGCCCATCCTTCTGGGGAGCCCATCATCACGTCTAATCCTCGGCATCTATTCTCTTTAGGGGATCCAGATGCAGGCCATTTTGAAATGTACAATCCTCAGTCATTTATGCAAAAAGCCGGTCACGGTTCCTTAGTAGAAACAACCACTGGGGAATGGTACATCGCTCATCTGATGTCTCGACCATTGGAAAACACCTTGTTGAATCCATTAGGCCGGGAAACCTCGCTACAAAAGATGCATTGGCGTGAAGGTTGGTTGGAAATGGCAGATGGATCGAATCTAGCAAAGATGACCACACCGGGCATGGAGGGCGTGTCTTTAGGGGAAACCATTACCCATGAAATTCAAGAAGATTTCAATGGGGATTACAATGTAGCTTTTATGACCCCGTATCGGGAACAAACCACACAATGGGTAAACACCACTGAACGTCCCGGTTACTTACGTATTCACGGAGAAAATTCCTTTTTCTCTCAAGTAAATCCAGCGATGATGGCAACACGGGCAACGAGCTTTGCTTACGATGTCCAAACCAAAGTAGATTTCACACCAAATCACTACTCAGAAACAGCCGGGGTAGGACTCTATTATGATTCCAACAACTGGTTGTATCTACACTTGGGTTATTCCGAAGAACAAGCTGCCACTGTATTGACAGTCTTGCAAGCAAAACTTGGAGAACGGATTGAATATCCAGACCAACGGATTTTTGCAGAACAGGAAATGGAATTAAAAATTAGCTATCGGTACGGCATTGCCACTCTTTATTACAAAAAAGAGGGGGCGTGGCGGACTTTATTGGAAGACTTGGATGTTTCGTATTTGTCGGATGAAGGGGTCAATGGGGAGCCTGGGGAAATCGGTGGCTTTACCGGGTTGTTTAACTTTATTGGTTCGGTAGATGCTCACCAGCGGGATTCCTACGCGGATTTTGACTATTACTATGTAAAAAATAAGTAAAGGGGAAATTAGGATGGAAATTACAATGAATAAATCAATTGCCTTAAAACGCTTAGTACCAGGATTAATTATTGGACCGGCTTCTTGGCTAGGACCATATATTGCGGCTTCTAGTTTGTTTTTGCCTTCTTTGATTCAACAAATTGATGGGCCTAATAAAATTCAGTTAGTTGCTTTGTTTTCGACTTGCGGAATGGTTGTGGCTGCATTGTCCAATATGGTGGCGGGTTACCTTTCTGACCGTACTCGTTCACGTTTTGGCAAGCGCACTCCTTGGTTAGTAGGAGGAGCCTTCTTCTTTATGGTGTCTATGATTTTGGCATCTTTTGCTCATCACATCCCGTTTTTATTGTTTAGCTGGATGTTGGGGCAAGTAGCCTTAAACTTTATTGTGGCGCCCATGGTTGCTTGGCTGGACTTGGCTCCTGAAGACGGTCGGGCTACAGCTTCTGGCGCATACGGCGGCTTGGGGATGGCTTTGGGAAATAATGGTTTTACGATTTTTGCAGCAATGTTTCTCGGGCAAGTTCGATTAGGCTTTATCATCTTTGGAGTCATTACCTTTGTAGGTACATTAATTGCGGCGGCGATTGTGGGAGAACCCGGAAATCTGGATGAGGAATCTACAACAAGTGTTAAAAAAGAAAAGAGTTCCCTTAAAGATTCCTTGAAAATCTTCCCAAGTTGGAAGGTAGGCCGGGATTACTACTTGGCCTTGATTGGAAAATTGTTCCAAGGAGTGGGGAACTTTGCAATTACGGGTTATTTGCTCTTTATCATGACCGATTTTCTAGGCAAGTCCACCGGTAGCACCCAGCAATCGATCCAGTTGATCAACACAATCATGTTGGTTTTTGGAATTGCTATGGGCTTTGTGGCTGGACCGTTAGCCGATAAGTTTAAAATCCTAAAATTACCGGTGGCTTTATCCACGATTTCTTTAGGGATTGGTGCTTTAAGTATGTTTTTCCTACAAAATGATGTGGGGATTGTGATTTATGGTTTTGCCGCTGGTCTGGGCATGGGTGTCTGGAATTCTTTGGATAACTTGTTAAACTTAGAAGTAATTCCAGACAAAGAACGAGTAGCCTTCTTTTTAGGGGTTTATAATCTTGGGAATACCGTTACACAAGCTATTGCACCAGTTTTAGCAGCATTTGTCATTTCCCAATTTAGCTTCTCTGCTATCTTTATCGTATCTTTCCTATTTTCCATGATTGGTGGTTTGTCCATTCTGTCGATTAAAACGGTAAAACGCTAGAGAAATTTTTTAAGAACAAGTAGCGGCCTCGTCTGAATTTAGACGGGGCCGCTTGTCTTTTCGTTCAATTTTTTGCCACTTTACTCTTCTAAACTTGAAAGCAACTCACACTGTTTCTTACTAACCACCATGCGATTGGCGAATTTTTCGCTGATTTCTTCATTTTTAGGTTCTAGAACATTGATTAAATAAGAATTTTGATATTCCTGTTCCACCCAACCGGTATAACTTTCTTCTTGCCATTTAAAAATAACGTTTGCTTTCATTTCCATTTTTCATGCCCCCTGTAATTCTCAAGTTTAAGACCAAAAAACCTCGATAAGAAGAACGTTTTCAGGTATTATGTAATAAAACAGTACCAAAGTCTAATGCGAATCCGCATAAATCTGAAATGAGGTGACCATATGCAGACAATCTTGTCTTTTGGGGAAGTCTTAAAGTGTTTACGTAAGGAACGAAAACTGACTCAGAAAATGCTCTCTCAAGGCATTTGTTCCCAAAGTGTACTCAGCCGGATTGAAAACGATGAAGAATTACCCAATGTTTTGGTGATGCAACAACTGTGTCAGCGCTTAGGGGTCACTATGGATCAAGTGATGAACATGCAGTCTGTGGAAATTCAACAGATTCATCGTTTGTTTGAAGAAATGACTTATCTCTTTTTTCACAAAGAATACGAAGACTTGGCTCAAATATTGGCACGTCCTAATCTTTTGAGTCAGATTTATTTGGATACAGATTTGCAACTGTACTATTATTTTTTAGGCAGTTGTCAGTTCTTTTTAGAAAAAAATACGGAGTTAGCTTTGCAGTACTTGCAACAAGGCTTATCATGCACCTTTAAATTGGATAAATCCAATGTTTCCGCTATTGAAATTCAATTAATTAGCTGTATTGGGCGGGTGTACCAGGAACTAGGAGAAATGGATTTGGCCCGAGAAAATTTGCAATATAGTTTGAAACTTTTTCACGAAATGCCTGTTCAGCGTATTTCCAATATGGCGGCGAAGATTTTTTACAACCATGCTTATTTTTCTTATCATCAAGGAGAGATTCAAGAAGCGTGGGAACTTGCCAAAGAAGGCATCGCTGTCGCACAAAAGCAAAAAAGCTATTATTATTTAACGGATCTTTTTCAACTAATGGGAATGATTCACGATCAACTGGTGGAAGGTGAGGGGGGAGCGCAGTATTATCAGGCTTCTGAAGCAGTAAAATTCATTCGTTCCATCTCAAGATACTAAAAAATTTCAAAATGGTGTAGACCTTTCTTGACTATCAAAAGGATAAGTTGTAGGTTTAATTTAGTAAGAAAAAGGAGCGATTTGATCATGAGAAAATTTTTGTATGCAGACAAGTTTTTTATGAACTCAGCGACTAGAGGTCCTGGCTATTTGGAAATTGTGGATGGAAAATTTGGGGATTACACTGCCACTTTACCTAGTGGCGATCATGAAGTAATTGACAAGAGTGGCGCTTGGGTTGCCCCAGGTTTAGTGGACACCCATATTCACGGTTACAAAAACCATGATGTCATGGACAATGATGCCGAAGGGTTGAAAGTGATGTCAGAAGGCTTGTTGGAATGTGGTGTTACTTCATATTTACCAACGACGTTGACGTCCAGTAAAGAACGCTTAAAAGACGTAGCGGCCACCATTGCTTCTGTAAAAGATGAAGTAACCGGTGCGAAGATTCAAGGGATTTACTTTGAAGGACCATTTTTCACAGAAGAACACAAAGGGGCTCAAAATCCAATTTATTTTGGCGACCCAGACTTGGATACTTTCCATGAATGGCAAGATGCTGCCCAAGGTTTAATTAAAAAAATCGCTTTGGCACCAGAACGTAAAGGTGTGAAAGAATTTGTTTCTACGGTAACAAAAGAAGGCGTGGTGGTTTCTTTAGGTCACAGTAACGCCACTTTAGAAGAAGCCGGTAATGCAGTGGAAGCTGGTGCAAGTGTCTTTGTCCATGCTTATAACGGAATGCGGGGCTTAAATCATCGGGAACCTGGTATGGTAGGCGCATTACTAAGCTTGCAACACGTCTTTTCTGAATTGATTTGTGATGGCCACCATGTACATCCTCAAGCTGCCGAAATCTTAATGGAAAAAGCTGGTCATGACCATGTAGCTTTGATTACGGACTGTATGATGGCTGGTGGGATGCCGGATGGCGACTACATCTTAGGGGAATTTCCTGTGGTGGTAAAAGAAGGTACTGCTCGTTTGGAATCTGGCAATTTAGCGGGTTCGATTTTGAAATTAAAAGATGCGATTAAAAATGTGGTGGACTGGGGAATTGCTACTCCAGAACAAGCAATCATGATGGCTACGTGGGTACCTGCTGTCAGCTGTAAAATGGACGACGCTTGTGGCTTGATCAAAGCAGGTCGCGCAGCTGACTTTATCGTTTTGAATCCAGATATGACCTTACAAGCAACGTATTTGGATGGCGAAGTTCGCTTTGAAGCGTAATTTTTAAAGTTATGAGAAGGGGCTGTGACAAAAGTCGTATTCCAGTCCTCCGAACCGAACATTACTATACGTGAGACGAAAGCAAAAGACGAGACTCTTTCATGAAGGAACATAGGAAGAGTCTCGTCTTTTCATTTCTAAAAATTTCAAACGGTGACTAACCTTGATTTCATCAAGCTAAGTCACCGTAATTCACTTTTTCTCTGAACACGTATGGTAATGTTTCTTCTACGGACTGAAACACGACTTCTTCACGATTAATTTTCAAACGTACATTTATTTGACTTAAAATCAAAACGTTCGCTATTTTTTGTTTATTAGTTACTTATGTCACATCCCCTTTTTTTGTGTTTCGAATACTTTCACGGATGTTTGGCTTAAAGCGCATCAGGGGGCGGTTCCGCCTTTCTGATCAAAATATCGCTATTTCTATTAAATAACGATTATCGAGGAAAACAAAGGACGATTTAGTTGGGATATGGTACACTTATAAATGAGAGAATCATTGGAATGAGTAGGCTGAATTTACGGCTAGTCTTTATTTATTTCTTTAAAATGTAATCGTTATCTTTTGAAAGTAGGGATCTCCTTGAAGAAAAAAGCTTTATTAAAAACCAGTTTCCGTGAGATTCGCAATTCTCCGGCACGTTTTTTATCTATTTTAACCATCATCTTTTTAGGGGTGGCCTTTTTTGTTGGCATTGGCGCGACTGGTCCGGATATGATTGCTTCTGGGCATGAATACTTCCACAAGCAAAAATTGGCAGATTTAAATGTGATTTCACCTTTAGGGTTAACGGATAAGGATTTATCTTTAATTGAAGATACGAAAGAAGTAGCCACCGCACAAGGGCAGTATATGTTGGATTTAGAATTAGCCGACAGCAATCAGGTGATTCGCTTTTTTGGCTATGACAAAAAAGATAAGCTGAATCATTATGTCGTCACGAGCGGGCATTTACCAAAAAAAGCGGATGAAATTGCCTTAGATCAATTAGCAGAACACAATAAAGACTACAAACTTGGCGATACCTTTACCATTGGCAGTCAAGATGATTTGCCAAACCAATTAAAGACGCACACATTTAAAGTTGTGGGCTTTGTGAATTCTCCGGAATATATCGAAAACTTAACCCGAGGCAATACCAACGTGGGCGGAGGAAGCGTGGATTATTTTGCCTTGGTGGCCGCTGATCAATTTTCCATGACTGTTTACAGTCGGATTTTGGTGGACTTTAAAAGAGATGCCAGTGATACAGCTTATTCCACTGCCTATGAAAAAAAAGTCGCAACGGGGCAATCTGCCTTGGAGAAAAGCTTAAAGAATCGTCCAAAAGAGCGAGTGACAGAAGTTCGCAATGACGCACAAGAACAATTAGCCGAAGCAAAAGCCCAAGTGGAGTCAGGACAAAAGGCTTTAGATGACGGAGCAGCCCAATTAGAAGAAGCCAAACAAAAGCTCACTGAAGGAAAAGCAGAAATTGCCAACAATCGAAATCTTTTGCAACAAAAAATCAGTGAAGGCCAAGCTAGTTTAGATCAAGCCAAAGCAGAATTAAACCAGCAAGCTCAAGAATTGGCAACACAAAAGGCTACCTTGGAAACCAGTCGCCAACAGCTGGAAGCAGCTAAAGAGCAAAGTGAACAATTACAGGAAAAACAAGCAGATTATGAAAAATTGAAAGCAAGTCTACCTGAGTTACAGAAAATGCAAACAAGCCTTACTGAGCTTAGCAATACCTTAACCACACTAGCCAATGCCAGTGATTTAAAACAAGCATTAGGGGCAGGTTTAGGCAGCGTTCAAAGTGCCAGTTCTGCTTTGCCTAATGAAGAGCTAAAACAAATGATAGCCAGTTTGACGGCAGCCAGTACGAAAGAAGAAGTACTTACTACAGCTGAGGCCATAAAACAAGCCGCTACCGAAACTGGTGAACAAATCACCGAATTAAATCAGCAAATAACAGAAATTGAAACTGCCCAAGATCAGCTTTCTCCAGAAAATTTAGCCAATCAAGAAGCGCAATTACAAGCAGCTGAAGCCCAACTGGCAGCAGGAGAAGCAGCAATTAATGAAGGTCGCCAGGAGATTGCCAGCAATCAAGCTGCGTTAAATACCGAAAAAGCCAATGGGCAAGCAGCTTTAGATCAAGCTGAAGCTGACCTGGCTGCCAATGAAGCCCTTTATCAGGAAAATGTGGACAAGTACCAAGATGAAACGGCTAAAAACATGCCAAAACTCTTGGATGCCCAACAATTATTGAACAACCAAACCCGTAATTTAGCCGAATTGGAGCCAGAAGATTATCTTTATTCTGATCGCAATGAAAATCCTGGTTACACAGAATACAAACAAAATGCCGACCGGATTTCTTCATTGGCGACGGTTTTTCCGATTATTTTCTTCTTAATTGCGGCACTGGTGAGTTTGACTACCATGAGTCGCATGGTGGAAGAAAAACGAGGAGAAATCGGGACATTTCGCGCATTAGGTTATAAAAATCGAGAAATCGCCATTAAGTTTTTACTCTATGCCGCCATTGCGGGGATTTTGGGAACGGTGGCAGGATTAGCTTTAGGCTTTTACTTGTTTCCGTCGATTATTATTAATGCCTATGGCGCGCTGTATAATTTCCATGATTTCGTGACGCCTTGGTATGTCTCCTATGCCTTAATTGCCATTGTAGTGGCTTTGGTGTGTACGGTGGGCATTACCTTTGTCACATTGCGAATTGACCTCTTTAGTACCCCGGCGGCACTTTTACGGCCTAAAGCACCGAAGTCTGGTAAAAGAGTCTGGTTGGAACGGATTCAACCAGTTTGGAGTCGTTTGAGCTTTATTCGTAAAGTTACGGTGCGCAATCTTTTCCGTTACAAGTCAAGGATGTTTATGACGATTTTTGGTATTGCCGGCTGTACTTCGATGATTGTCACCGGTTTTGGGTTAAGAGATTCCATTGGCGACATGGTACCTTTGCAATTTGAAAAGCTTTGGCGTTATCAAGCCGTGGTAACCTTTGAAGAGGAGATCAGTGATGAAAATCGTCAAAGTTATCAAGCTTCTTTAGATGAGTTGGCGCATTTTAAGAAGAGCATGCCTGTTTCGGCGGAGACGTTAACCGTTTCTGGTAAAGGGCAAACGCCACAAGATGTTTCGGTGTATTTGCCAAAAGAAACCGAGGATTTAGGGGATTTTGTCTTATTTAATGACCGGAAATCAGGGGAGGTTTACCAGTTAGGCGATGATGGCATTATCATTGATGAAAAACTAGGGGCGCTTTTTGATGTGTCAGTGGGCGACGAGATTACCTTGCGTTCAGCGGATCATGAGGATTTCCCAGCGAAAGTTGCTGCCATTGGAGAAAACTATACCGGTCACTTTGCGTATTTTTCACCGGCTTATTATGAAAAAGTTTTCCAAAAAGAACCGACTTACAACAGTGAATTCTTACTCTTCACTCAGGAGTTGACAGACAAAGAAGAACAAGAGATTTCAAACAAGTTGATGAAGCAAAATGGAATCATCAATGTCACCTTTATGTCGGAAGCTTCCGGAGAGTTACAAGACACCATGGGGATTTTGACCATTGTGGTTTGGGTCTTGATTGTTTCAGCGGGTATGCTTGCCTTTATCGTGCTTTACAATTTGAATAATATCAATATTTCGGAACGCATTCGGGAATTGTCCACCATTAAAGTTTTAGGTTTTTATGACAATGAAGTGACCATGTACATCTATCGGGAGAATATTTTCTTGACTGTCGTGGGGATTTTAGTGGGGCTGGTCTTAGGATATTTTGAACATCTCTATGTTTTGACCACAGTGGAATTGGATATTTTGATGTTTTCACCGGCACTTCATTGGCAAAGTTATGGTTATGCTAGTTTGATCACGCTGTTCTTTGCCATTGTGGTGGGCATTGTGATTTACTTTAAGTTAAAGAAGATTGATATGATTGAAGCATTGAAATTAAATGAATAGGAGCTGGGGAGTATGTCAATGGGAGAAGCAGCTATGGTTACGGTGGTAGCCATGGGCATCGTTTTTGTGGTGCTGATTTGTTTAGCGCTAGCTTTGGAAGTGATTCACAAATTAGTAGGGAAACGGGGGAGTCATGATGGTTGACATTATTCGCAATATGGTAGAAACATCAGGCTTTGCTGGGTTGACTTGGCGTCATGGGGTCATGATTGTGATTGCTTTGGTGTTTTTGTATCTGGCTATTTTTAAGGAATACGAACCCTATCTTTTGATTCCCATTTCTTTTGGAATTTTATTGGTGAATCTGCCATTTACTGGCATTTTTGCTGGTCCCAGTGGCGGGGAGCCAGGCGGGTTATTGTATTACTTGTATCAAGGGACGAATTTAGGGATTTATCCGCCATTGATTTTCTTGTGTTTAGGGGCCTCGACGGACTTTGGCCCATTAATCGCCAATCCTAAGACGCTATTGTTGGGCGCGGCGGCTCAGTTTGGGATTTTTGCCGCTTTCTTTGGCGCGATTGCTTTAGGCATGACGGGGCTGGAAGCTGCTGCTGTAGGGATTATCGGGGGAGCAGACGGGCCCACGGCAATTTATCTGACTACCCGACTGGCCCCTCATCTACTCAGCGTCATTGCCATTGCGGCTTATTCGTATATGGCGTTGGTGCCGATTATTCAGCCGCCGATTATTAATGCGTTGACTACAAAAGAAGAGCGTAAAATCAAAATGAGCATGCAACGGGCGGTAACCAAGAAAGAGCGGATTTTATTTCCGATTTTTACGACGATTTTTGTGGCTTTAGTAGTGCCTAGTGCCACGACTTTGATCGGTTGTTTGATGTTGGGTAATTTGATTAGAGAATCCCAAGTCGTACCAAAACTTACGGAAACCTTGCAAAATGCTATGATGTATATTGTGACGATTTTACTAGGTTTAACAGTGGGAGCCAAGGCGGAAGCGGAGATTTTTCTTTCGGTGACCTCTTTAAAAATCGTAGTTATGGGGCTTTGTGCCTTTGCGATTGGCACAGCTTCTGGGGTTTTATTTGGCAAACTGATGTGCAAACTAACCAAGGGCCAAATCAACCCGATGATCGGTGCTGCCGGCGTATCTGCGGTTCCCATGGCAGCCCGGGTGGTGCATAAAGAAGGACTGAAAAATGATCCTTCCAATTATTTGCTAATGCACGCTATGGGCCCAAATGTAGCTGGAATTATCGGATCAGCTGTAGCCGCCGGTGTTCTGTTAGCCTATTTTCAATAAAATAGAAATAAAGAAACGCTTTTAGCTACAGCTGGCTAAAAGCGTTTTTCTGTGAGAGCTGGAGAATGTGATGTCAACGTTTGCCTAGGCCATACTTTAATGCTTTGGGTTATTCGGGGGATCTTTTTCTTGGTTATCAATCTTTTCTTGCACTTCTTCTAACAGTTCTTGTAATTTGGCTTCTTTGGCTTTTAAATGGGCCAAGTCTTCGGTTAATGCTTCTTGTTTTTCTTTTTCCGGGGGGCGAATGATAAAATTCAATAAAATCGCTACTGTGGTGCCAATAAAGGTGTCAATTACGCGCTGCAAGGCAAAGAGGATGGACTCGTCTTTATCAAGGCTAAGGGTGATTAACAACATGGTAGCAATGGCAGAAACAATCCCTGAGTTGTTGTTGATACCGTCAGAAAAGATGATAATTACTGCCACCAAAAAAGGAAGTAAAAAGAGCTGGACTAAAAAATTGTTATGGAAAAACTGGCTAACAAAGAAGTAAAAAATCGCAAAAAATCCTCCCAGTGTATTGCCTAAAATTCGGGAGCGACCAAAAGAGACGGAAGTAGTTAAATCTTGACGCAGTGAAAAAACCGCAGCCAAAGCGGCAATCATCGGTTCACCTCTATTTGTAATATGAAATAAAAAGATGCAAATCATAACAGCCAAGGCCGTCTTGGTGGTGCGCATACCGATTCGAAAACGTCCAATTCTCATGATAATCACCTCTGATTTAATCATACGGGAAAAGTGGATAAAAGACTACTAGAAAGCGGTTTTCTCCTATTTCCTTGCACCGGTGTAATCCTTAAGAAAAAATGAAAGTTCTTTTGTTATAGTTGGTCTTTCTCTGAGTTTATCAGTACAATAAAGATGAGTTTCGTCAAGAGTAGGTCAGTAAAGGCCAAATCCATAAGAAATGAGTTGAATGAGATGCATGATGTCTACATTGAAATCCTAATTATGACGATTAAAGAGCAATATGTAAGTGAAAAGGCCTTTTATGAAGGTGTTTTAAACTTAGATGAGGGCCAGTGGGCTGCTTGGAAAAGCGGCCAATCAAATCTAAGTGGAGAACAATCTCAAAAAATCAAAAATTTGTTCAGCGACTATGAATGGATGCTGTTGCAAAAAATTCTGCGGCAAACGATTATTTTCCCGGAAAAGCGCAATGGGGTAGTGACGGAATACCGCCAAATGAAAACCCGGATTGCCCAAGAATGGCTTAAAGGGGAGCTGGCGACGGTTTCGGTGAAGCAAGAAGACAATCACAATGCCCAATTAATCACGCTAAATGTGGTGGTGGATTATGGACAATGGGGCTTTGATGATATTTTAAGCTTCCGTTTGCCGGCCAAAATCCAACAACAAATCGAAAATGAAGAAGTGGCCTTGTTAGACTGGGTCAATGAAAATCTGGAGGAGACTTATTTAGAAGATGAACGCTAAGCTTTCCCCAAAAAAGCGACGATATATTATTTCCACATTCTTTTTATTTGCCTGCATACCTACCTTTTGGTTCTTTTATGGCGTTTTGTTTCCTAAAAGCGATTCTGCCGCAGAAGTTTTGCCCATTAAAGAAATCAAAAATACGGGGGAAACCTTGCCGAATTTTGCCATTTCCTGGGGTGAGGACACTAGTAGTGCAGTCGCGACTACTGAAACACAGGAAACTACGAAAAAAACCAGTGAGATACCGCCAGTTGATTTTCCTAAGATTGCCTCTTCTGATTGGCGGATGATTTTAGTGGGACCCGATCACCCATTGCAAAAAGAAATCGACACCAATTGGTTAACTGAAGTAGCTCCAGGAGAAAAACTGGACAAGCGGATTGTTTCAGAGTATCAAAAGATGAAAGAAGCCGCAGCCAAAGAAGGAATCACATTAAGCGAAGTTTCTGGCTACCGTTCTGTGGCTGATCAAACGGCTGTTTTTAATGAAAAATTTCAACGAATGAAAGCCCAAGGGATGAGCGATGAACAGGCCAAGGCTGCCACTATGACGGATATGACAGAACCGGGCTATTCTGAACACCATACCGGATTAGCCATGGACATTGTGGATAAAGACTGGTTAGCCACTAACCCGGCTTGGATTTTAGATGAGTCCTATGGTAAAACCAAGGGCGGTCAGTGGTTAGATGCCCACGCGCGGGAGTATGGCTTTATCATTCGCTATCCAGCTAATAAAACGAAAGTGACTAAAATTACCTATGAACCTTGGCACCTGCGTTATGTTAGTAGCGAGGTAGCAGCATACATGCATAAAGAAAATCTTTGTTTAGAAGAGTTTGTCCAAGAAGTAA
The DNA here is from genome assembly GCF_040925905.1 of Enterococcus sp. 2201sp1_2201st1_C11_2201SCRN_220225. NCBI lineage: Bacteria > Bacillati > Bacillota > Bacilli > Lactobacillales > Enterococcaceae > Enterococcus > Enterococcus sp. 2201sp1_2201st1_C11_2201SCRN_220225. Next base: position 1,430 of record NZ_JBCOJC010000037.1, on the reverse strand, counting down.
AAAAGCGGGAGGACTATGACAGTCAGACGTTATCGCAAAAAAACTAAAAAAACGAACTTACCATTGGTTCTTACCGGGCTGTTGTTGATCGGAGTCGCTTTTATTTTCTCTTTGGGAACGTTAGCGAATTCTAGCAATGACCAAACTACCGGGGAGGCCAATGCCATGAGTCGCCAAGAGTTTATTGAGGCTTTAGCTCCTCATGCCAAAGAATTACAAGCTGGCTATGGGGTTTTGCCAAGTATTATCATAGGGCAAGCTTGCTTGGAGTCGAATTTTGGCCAAAGCACGTTGGCAAGCACTTATCATAATCTCTTTGGGGTGAAAGCCTATGGCAATCAAGAGAAAGTCAATTTGGAAACTCAGGAATATTTAGAAGGCCATTGGGTGACGATTCAAGGAGACTTTCGCGTATATCCTTCTTGGGAAGAATCGATGAACGACCACACCCAGCTCTTTTTGACCGGAGTGGACTGGGATCCTCATAAATACGAGCCGGTTTTACAGGCAAAAACTTACCAAGAAGCAGCCCAAGCATTGCAAAAGGCAGGTTATGCGACAGATCCTACATATGCTGATAAAATAGTAGCTATGATAGAGCAATATCAGTTACACCGTTTCGATTAATGCCAATAATTGTGAGGGAGTGATTGTAATGAAACAAGAGACACCGGAGATTATGACGGAGCTCCGCAAAGACATTGTTCGGGTGCCAAGTGTGATCCGCGAAGCTAGTGGAATTTCAATTTTTGGAAGACGAATTCGTTCGATAATTTTTACTACGGACATTGCCATTATCCGCAACACAGATGCCAATGCGGTGATTGCGGTGTATCCTTTCACCCCTCATCCTGCGATTACGAAAAGCATCATTGAAGCTGCGGATATTCCTGTTTTTTCAGGAGTGGGCGGGGGCTTAACCCACGGTACTCGTTCTGCATATATCTCCATGATTGCAGAAGGCCAAGGTTCGATTGGTGTCGTTTTAAATGCGCCAACCCCTGTGGATACCGTGCAAATGGTCGTGGATGCAGTGGATATTCCTGTAGTCAGTACGGTGACTTCTACATTGACACCCATTGAAGAAAAACTAGAGGTTGGCGTGAAAATCATTAACATTTCAGCAGGAGCTCGGACAGCAGAAACGGTAAACTTTTTCCGTTTGCGTTATCCAGATTTGCCAATTATTGCCACCGGCGGGCCTACTGAAGCAAGCATTTTGGAGACCATCAAGGCCGGAGCCAATGCCATTACCTATACACCACCATCCAATGGGGAGTTATTTAAACGGAAAATGGAACTGTATCGTAAAGAAGAACAAAAGCATAAAGATGATTAGATAATAAAGGGGCTGTGACAAAAGTTGGGTCACCGTCCTACGAACCGAACAATACCAAACGTGAGACGCAAGCAAAAGAAGGGTATCTTCC
>NZ_JBCOJC010000036.1:0-27940 GCF_040925905.1 Enterococcus sp. 2201sp1_2201st1_C11_2201SCRN_220225 | reverse complement strand
CCCCAATCTATCCCGGCTATGAACCGGTAATCACTTTAGCCGGGGCCAAAGCGGTTTATATGGATACTACCGATAATGGTTTTGTCTTGTCTCCAGAAAAACTAGCGGCAACGTTAGAAGCAGAAGGATCAGCGGTTAAAGCGGTTATCTTAAACTATCCAAGTAATCCCACTGGTGTGACATATAATCGGCAAGAAGTACAAGCCTTAGCCGAAGTTTTGCGAAATTATCCGGTTTTTGTCATCAGTGATGAGGTTTATAGCGAGTTAAGCTACGAGGAAGAACATGTGTCGATTGCCGAATTTTTACCAGAGCAGACCATCTTACTAAATGGCTTATCCAAATCCCACGCGATGACTGGCTGGCGCATTGGCTTTATCTTTGCTCCGGCGATTTTGACAGCAGAAATTATCAAAGTCCATCAATACTTGGTAACCGCAGCTTCGACAATTTCTCAAAAAGCGGCTGTGGAGGCTTTGGTGCAAGGTATTGAAGACGGTGCAAAAATGGGGGAAGAATACCGCGTTCGTCGGGATTTTGTTTACGATAAACTAAAGAAACTAGGCTTTGAGGTTGCCAAACCATCGGGGGCTTTTTATCTCTTTGCCAAAATTCCAGCCGGTCAAATTCAAGATTCCATGGCTTTTTGTGTGGATTTGGCAGAAAAAAATCAGTTGGCGTTAATCCCGGGAATTGCCTTTGGACAAGCCGGAGAAGGCTATGTGCGCATTAGTTATGCTGCTAGTCGAGAAGCGTTAGCTGAAGCTATGAAACGCTTGGAAGCTTATTTGAAAAATAATTAAGGAAGAAAGAAAAGCAGGTTGGTGACTTAAGAAAAGTTGCTGACCTGTTTTGTTTTTACTGCCTTTTTTGAAAGGGATTACCTGAAGATGCCTTTTAAAAATACAGCAAATGGAAAGAAAATGAAAACCTGTGACAGTGAGGTTTCCACAGGTTATGAAACAATTTCTTCGTTATTTTGCTGACTTATCCACATGCCTTAAATTTTTTTACAAATCTGAGGCAGTGGAGGAAGTTTTCTTTTTTAGAAGCCCTTTGGTAAAATCAAAGGGAAAATCCTAGCAGAAAGTAGTGAAGTGGGATGAAAATTTTTTTAATTGAAGATGATACAGCCTTGGCTAAAGTAGTGAAAGAGGCGATTGCAAAATATGGCTTTGAAGTGCATCAAGCTCAAAATTTTGCGGATTTATTAGTGGAATTTCAACAAGTGAAGCCGGATTTAGTTTTGATGGATATTAATTTACCCTATTTTGACGGGTTTTATTGGACACGGCAGTTACGAAAGCAATCCAATTTGCCGATTATTTTTCTATCGGCCCGAGATCACCCTATGGATCAAGTCATGGCTATGGAATATGGTGGGGATGATTATTTGGTGAAACCTTTTGACAATGAAGTATTGGTGGCGAAGATCAAAAGCCAATTGCGCCGAGCCTATGGGGAGTACTCTGTGGCAGGAGAGCGGATTTTTAGTTTTCATGATTTGCAATATTTTCCTGAGCGCTTGGAAGTCCATTACGCTGGGCAAAAGGAATATTTGACCAAAAAAGAAGGAGAATTAATGGAGCTTTTAATGGAATATGCGCCGCGGATTGTTAAGCGAGAAACTTTTTTAATGAAGCTTTGGGATGATGAGCGTTTTGTGGATGACAATACCCTTTCCGTTAATATGGGTCGCTTACGGAAAAAATTGGAAGATATGGGCTTGGAAGATAAAATCCAAACGCTGCGGGGACAAGGCTACCAGTTGATCTGGGAGGTAGTGTAATGAAGTTCTACTTGAAACAACACCGTAGCCGCTTCTTTGGCTTCTTGTTGATACTAGCTTTTTTATTGTGGGTATTAGGCGTGGCAGAGGCTGCTTCTTGGACATTGTTGCTTTATCTGTTTTTAGTGGGAGCATTTTTGTTAATTGCTGGTCTGTTATTTGCTTATTCTCGTCAGCGTCGGCTTTACGCTTTTTTATCAGATCAAACAAAGCGAATTATGCCGGGGGATCAAGATCACTTAAGCCAGGCCATCAGCCACAAAGTCAATCAGTTATTACAAGAACAAGAGAATCAACTGACCAAAGAAAGCCGAGAAAAAGAACAACAAGTCACGTTTATTAATTTATGGGTGCATCAAATGAAAACGCCCATTGCGGTTTTGGAAATGATGGCCCAAGAAAATCAGCTGGATTCCGTGGAAGTCTTAAAAGAAACCCAGCGTTTAAAAAGTGGGTTGAATTTAGTCATGAACGAAGCCCGCTTATTAGGTGGAATTGGTGGGGACTTTGTGTTAAAGCGAGTCTTTTTAAGCAAATTGGTGAATCAAGCGGTGACAGAGCAAAAGAATTTTTTCATTCAGCACCAAGTGTATCCTCAAGTCATGATTTCTGAAGAACTAACCTTGATCACCGATGCCAAATGGCTCAGTTTTGTCGTCGAACAACTGGTAGTGAACAGTATCAAATACACCAAACCAGGGGGCAAAGTAAAAATTTCTGCCACTAAACTCCCTGAAGCTACTGAATTAATCATTGAAGACGAAGGCGTGGGAATTCCTGTTGGTGATTTGCCGCGGATTAAGCAAGCCTTTTTCACAGGAGAAAACGGCCGTAAATTTGGTGAAGCTACTGGAATGGGCCTCTATCTAGTAGATCAAGTCACTGGGGAATTAGGGATTAAGTTTGATCTTCAGTCTCAAGTGGGCAAAGGAACAAAAGCGATTTTGACAATTCCCGATGGACAATAATTAGATTTTAGAACTAGTAGTTTGGCGTCGGTTGCTACCGACGCTTTTTTAGAGACTAAGGTAGCATAACACGTTTGTCTTCACCAACGCGTTTAGCTTTTCTTAGTAGAGATACTTCTTGTTTAAAACCTTACAAAGCTGTAAGAATAGAAATAGGCAATCTAATGGCAGTGGGTGTCATTCCTTGATAGACTGAATTTATTGAGAACAAGCAGTAAAAGGAGGAGCAAATGGCAATTTTAGAGATTCAAAATTTGGTGAAAAATTATTTTGGGGAAGTCACCGTGGAAGTTTTAAAAGGGATTAATTTAAAAGTGGAAAAAGGGGAGTTTGTAGCCATTATGGGGCCGTCTGGCAGTGGCAAAACGACTTTGTTAAACTGCGTGGCCACACTAGATACTCCCACATCAGGTAGTATTTTAATAGACGGCGCTGCCCCGCAAAGTTTCAACCCTAATCAATTGGCAGATTTTCGTCGCCAAAATTTAGGTTTCGTCTTTCAAAATTATAATTTACTGGCTCCTTTAACGGTGATGGAAAACATCGTCTTACCTTTGACATTAGAAAAAGAATCTCCGGCAGTTATGCTACCGGCTGCGGAAAATTTAATGAAGGAATTGGACATTCTGGACTTAAAAGACAAGCGCATTTATCAGCTTTCAGGAGGTGAGGCGCAACGTGTGGCCATTTGCCGGGCCTTGATCCATGAGCCAAGTCTCATCTTAGCGGACGAACCTACAGGAAACTTGGATTCTAAAGCTGCCAACAGTGTAATGGAGCTGTTGTCGCAGTTAAATAGTGAGCGACAAGTGACTACCTTAATGGTGACCCACGATGCTTTTTCTGCTAGTTTTTGCAACCGGGTTGTCTTTATTAAAGATGGTCGATTTTACAATGAACTGTATCTAGGGGATGACCGAGATGAGTTTTATCAAAAAATCTTGACCGTATTAAGTCATTTAGGAGGCCGTAGCCATGAGCTTTTACAAGCTGATTACTAATAATGTGTTGCGGTCTGCTCGCACCTATGGCAGTTATTTTCTCTCCAGTGTGTTTTCTGTATTTGTGTTTTTTATTTTTGCCATGCTGACTTTTCATCCCCAATTGCAAACCGGGCTTACTGGTTCCAGTGGAGATGTGACTCTTTTAGTTCGTTTAGCGATGGGTGTGAGTCAAGTTTTGGTAGTATTGTTATCCTTTATTTTTTTGTGGTATTCCTTTTGGACGTTTGTGAAAGCTCGTAAACGAGACTTAGGCGTTTACATGATGTTGGGGATGAAACCGAAAGACTTGCGTAAAATGCTCTTTGGGGAAAACATGCTCATTGGCTTTAGTGCTTCTGTGGCGGGGATTGGTCTAGGGGTATTATTTACGAAAGTGATTTTAATTGTGGTCCAAAAAATTTTAGCCATTGAGTCGGGCTTAAACTTTTATTTTCCTGTTAAAGGCTCGCTTTTGACTTTTGCGATTTACTTGATTTTATTTTTCTTAGTGAGTTGTCTTATGACTTTTAAAATTCAAACGGAAAATTTAAATCAATTAGGCAAAAGTGATGAAACGCCGGTGCCATTGCCGAAAACCCATCTTTTATTGGTTGTTGGTGCATTTGCAAGCCTTTTTGTAGGCTATGGGTCTCTTTGGTATTTTCTAAAAAAAGATGCCAATTTATGGGTTCTGTTAGCCTGTGTACTGTTTACGGTTTTGGCAACCTTTCTCTTTTTCCATCAAGTGATTGTCTATTATTATCAGTGGCGGCGAAATCGATTGGGGTTTTGGCGAGGAAAAAGTATGCTAGCAGTTTCAGAAGGAATTTATCGAGCAAAAGAAAATGCCACGATGTACGCTTTAATTGCATGTACTGCTTCTGTGGCCTTGGTGGCGATTTTAAGTACTGCTTCTTTAGGTAGCGCTCAAACTGGGGAACGCAACGGGATTTCACCGGCTTTAGTGCTATCAGATACCCCAAGTAGCCAGAGTACCGATTATCCTTTAACCATAGGGACTAAAATTAATCAGCTGATTGAAGAAGCGGGGTATGACAGCTTTTATTTTGTAGGAGAAAGCTATCCCGTGCAGTATTTTCCCCAAGGAGATAGCGGAGAATATTTTGCTTATGTTATGAAAGCCTCTGATTTTAATAAGCTGGCAAAAGGACTGAAAGAAGCTCCAGTTCATCCTAAATCAGGAGAATTTTTCGAATTGGCCAGCTCCATTAGTCAATTGGAAGAGTTTAAAAACATGACAAAAAAAGAGCGGACAAAAAAACAAGAGATTGCCACTAAAGGGGGCAAGAAAACTGTCGCCTTTAAGAAAATACCACGGCAGTTTCGCATCGCCCAGAGCTATCATTTTTACATTGCCGCAGATGAAGAAGTGGAGCAATTTTTCATAGTAGAAAAAAATGATTTGACAGCTACTCGCTATCAGATCATCGACTATCAAGAGTGGCAGACAGATAAAAAACTAAGCCGTGAAATCCAACAAATTCTAACCCAAGACCGACTTCGATTTGATAAAGATTTTGAAAAGCTTTATGCAGAGGAAGAGGAAAAAACAGATATGCAAGCTGCCTACGATGAAGTGTATCGCGATTATTATAGTTATGAATCCCGTTACGAGCTGTGGCAAAATCAGCGACAAGCCAATGGTTTAGTATTGATGATTGGTTTGCTTTTAGGTGGTGTCTTCTTTATCTTTACCGCTTCTATCTTTTATTTCCGCCTCTTTGGGGATTTGGAAAAAGCTGGTCGTTATCATCAAAGCCTGTATCAAATCGGACTGTCTCCGAAAATGCGCCATCAATTAGTCACTGGTCAAATGGTTTCCATGTTTTTTATCCCTTTATTAGTAGCAATTTTACATTCCAGCGTGGCTTATTGGGGAATTGTGGAATTAGCTCAGTTAAATATCTGGTCCACGTTTTTTAAGATTATCGGCTATTACTTAATTGCCATGTTGGGATTGTGCTTGTTCTGTCGCTATTTTTATTTACGTAACTTAGATACAAGAGCGGAGAATCCTGAAAAGATTTGACCTTTACACAATCTTTACAGCCCTTCATGTAAACTTTACTTTCTTTTGGCGGCATCTTTACAGCTCCTTGCTAAACTGTTCTTGTAAGCAAAGAAAGGAGCAAAGAAAGTGAAAAAATTCTATGTGATGGCATTAGCTACCTTAGTGTTACTAAGTGCTTGTGGCAGTCAAAAAGCAGAAAGTAAGACCGGGGATACCAATCAGAATGAAGGGACAGAAATCGTAGCAGTAGGTTCCACAGCTTTACAGCCTTTAGTGGATGCTGCTAAAGAAAGTTTTACTGCTGAAAATAGTAACTACCAAATTACCGTTCAAGGTGGTGGTAGCGGCACTGGGTTATCTCAAGTGGGGTCAGGAGCCGTGACCATTGGCAATTCTGACGTTTTTGCAGAGGAAAAAGATGGAGTGGATGCCTCGGCTTTAACGGACCATAAAGTGGCTGTGGTGGGAATGGCGCCAGTCGTCAATAAAGAAGTTGGCGTAAGCGACCTAACCAAAGAACAATTAATCGCGATCTTTACCGGCAAAATTACCAACTGGAAAGAAGTTGGTGGCAAAGCTCAAGAGATTGCGGTAATTAACCGGGCTTCTGGAAGTGGTACGCGAGCAACCTTTGAAAAATGGGGCTTAGATGGGGCGAAGACAGTGCAGGCACAAGAACAGGATTCTTCCGGTACCGTGAAGAAAATTGTGGCAGAAACACCAGGAGCGATTAGCTACTTAGCATTGTCTTACATTGATGATACTTTGACTCCTTTGGCTTTGGATGGTGTTGAGGCCACTGCCGAAAATATTGCTACAAACGACTGGCCGATTTGGTCTTATGAACACATGTATACGAAGGGAGAACCCGATAAACAGGTACAGGTTTTCCTAGATTACATGTTGGAAGAGAAAGTTCAAAATGGTCCAGTAAAAGACTTAGGGTACTTGCCCATCACTTCAATGAAAGTAGAGCGAGATGCTAACGGCAATGTGAAAGATTTATAAGGAAAAAGAAAACCTTGAATGCTGCTTATTTCGTAGCATTCAAGGTTTTTTGTGTTTAAAGATTTTTCTCTAATTACTGAAAATGATTATCAATGAGAATTAGGAGAACTTGCACTTTTTTTCACATTATCAAATTTTAATTTGCTAAAATAAATAATGAAAGCGCTACAAACAAAACGTTCAGGAGGGGGAGCGAGTATGAGTGAACAAACAGTTGTCTTTGAATTTATCGAAACTACTAGCCAAGCTCAGGAACTGGCAGCAATTTTGGAACGCTTAAAGACCCAAGACGGTGGGCAGATGCCTGCTTTGCAAGAAGCCCAACGGATTTATGGCTACTTGCCCATTGAGATCTTGCAACGGATTTCCAAAGAGTTGGCAGTGCCTTTAGAGAAGTTATACAGCACAGCAACTTTTTATTCCCAATTTACCTTTGTACCAAAAGGAGAATACACCATTAGTATTTGTATGGGAACTGCTTGTTATGTAAAAGGTGCGGGGAATCTTTTAGATGCTTATGAGTTAGAGCTGGGCATTAAGGCAGGGGAGACTACCGCCGACCGCAAGTTTACCTTGGAGTCTTGTCGCTGTATTGGCGCTTGCGGCTTAGCACCAGTTTTAACCGTAAATGAAGAAGTTTACGGGCGACTTTCCCAGAAAAAAGGGGACAAAGTGTTAGCGACTTATTTGAAGCAGGCAAAGGAGGGGTGAGGGATGAAAACCTGGCAAGAGTTAAAGGAATTACAAAGTCAATCTCGTAAAAATGTCGCCATTCGCCTCGATGAAGTTGACCCAGATTTAAAATGGGAGATTTTAGTCTGTGGGGGAACTGGTTGTTTGTCTTCAAAGAGTCGAGAAGTAATGACGGTATTAAATGAAGAATTGGCGAAAAATAATCTCGCCCAGGAAGTACGAGTCGTAGGGACGGGCTGTTTTGGTCTTTGTGCCCAAGGTCCCATTGTTATCGTCTATCCTGGCGGGACTTTTTATCACCAAGTAAAACCAAAAGATGCGAAAAAAATCGTCGAAAAACACTTAATTGGTGGCACTCCCGTCGAAAAATTGCTCTATCACGATCATGAAACAAAAGAAGTCATTAATAAACTGTTAGATACGCCTTTTTATCATAAACAAGAACGGGTGGCTTTGCGAAATTGCGGTCGCATTGATCCGGAAAAAATTGAAGAATACATTGCGTTTAACGGCTATCAGGCATTAGCTAAAGTGTTACACGAATATACCGGTGATGATGTGTTGACTATTCTAAAAGAATCTGGGTTAAGAGGTCGAGGAGGTGCCGGTTTTCCCACCTATATGAAATGGACTTTTGCCAAAAACAGTCCCGGTGCACAAAAATATGTAGTGTGTAATGCCGATGAAGGTGATCCCGGGGCCTTTATGGATCGTTCGGTATTAGAAGGAGATCCCCATGCAGTAATTGAGGCCATGGCGATTGCTGGCTACACCATTGGCGCCAATCAAGGCTATGTTTATGTGCGAGCAGAGTATCCCACGGCAGTCCATCGTTTGCAAATTGCCATTGAACAAGCCCGAGCGGCAGGTTTATTAGGAAACAATATTTTTGGAACTGATTTTTCTTTCCAATTAGATATTCGCTTAGGCTCTGGGGCGTTTGTTTGTGGGGAAGAGACCGCTTTATTAGAAAGTATTGAAGGTCATCGGGGAGAACCCCGACCCCGGCCGCCATTTCCAGCTGTGAAAGGACTTTTTGGAAAACCTACCATTGTGAACAATGTGGAGACCTTAGCCAATATTGCCCAGATTATCGTGAAAGGCCCCGTTTGGTTTGCTGCCATGGGTACAGAAAAATCCAAGGGAACTAAAGTTTTTGCCTTAGGGGGCAAAATTCAAAATACCGGCTTAGTGGAAATCCCCATGGGCACCACACTGCGTGAAATTGTTGAGGACATTGGTGGCGGCATTCCTGATGGGAAAGCTTTTAAAGCAGCTCAAACTGGCGGGCCTTCTGGTGGTTGTATTCCAGCAGAAAAATACGATGTGCCCATTGATTATGACAATCTTTTGGAAATCGGCTCGATGATGGGTTCCGGGGGCTTGATTGTCATGGATGAAGACAATTGTATGGTGGATATTGCTAAATTTTTCTTAGAGTTCACTGTAGAAGAAAGCTGTGGGAAGTGTGCGCCGTGTCGAATTGGCACGAAGCGTCTTTTAGAAATCTTAGACAAGATTACGACTGGTCGGGCGACTATGGCGGATTTGGATAAAATGGAAGAACTGTGCTACCACATTAAGGAAAATTCACTGTGTGGGTTAGGTCAGTCCGCACCGAATCCGGTTTTGTCCACTTACCAATATTTTAAAGAAGAATATTTAGCCCATGTGGTAGAACATCGCTGTCCAGCAGGGGTCTGTAAAAATTTGATTCAATACAAAATCAACCCGGAAACTTGTACGGGCTGTACTGCTTGTGCCAAGGTCTGTCCAGTATCAGCTATTTCTGGTGAAAAGAAGATGGCCCATGAAATTGATCCAGCAGTTTGTATCAAGTGTGGTTTGTGTATAGATACTTGTCGGTTTGATGCTATTTACGTGCAATAGGAGGGATTAGGATGAAGGAAATCGAAATTTTTATCAATGGCCAGTCCTATTATGCACCGGAAGGGTCAACTATTTTGCAAGCAGCCAAAGCCAATCAGATTGAGATTCCCACGCTTTGCTACTTAAAAGAAATCAATGAAATTGGCGCTTGTCGGATTTGCGTGGTAGAAGTTGCGGGAGTGAAAAATTTGGTTACCGCTTGTGTCTATCCGATTAAAGAAGGCATGGAAATTACGACGAATTCCCAGCGGGTTTTTGAATCCCGAAAATTAACTTTAGAATTAATCTTATCTACCCACGAACGGAAATGTCTCTCTTGCATTCGTAGTGGCAATTGTGAATTGCAAAAGCTTTGCAAAGAGTTCAATGTAGACGATGAAGATTATTATAATGGGGACAATAACAACTGGGAGTTTGACGATACTGCGGTACACATGGTACGCAACAATAATAAATGTATCCTCTGCAAACGTTGTGTGGCTGCCTGTGACAAGTGCCAAGCCATTAGTGTCATTGGAGCCAATGATCGGGGCTTTAATACCCATATTGGTTCAGCTTATGAACTGGGCTTAGGAGAAGTAGCTTGTATTTCTTGCGGTCAGTGTATCGTAGCTTGTCCTACTGGGGCAATTCACGAACGAGATCAAACGGAAGAAGTTTGGCAAGCTCTGGAAGACCCTGACAAATATGTGGTGGTTCAAACGGCGCCTTCCATTCGGGTTACATTAGGAGAAGCTTTTAACATGCCGATTGGGACCAATGTAGAAGGAAAAATGGTTGCAGCTTTGCGCCGGTTAGGCTTTAACAAAGTTTTTGATACCAACGTGGCGGCAGATTTTACCATCGTAGAAGAAGCAAATGAATTTTTAGAACGAGTAGCCAATAATGGACCATTCCCACTATTTACTTCTTGTTCGCCAGGTTGGGTTAAATATTGTGAGTCCTACCATCCTGAATTGATTCCAAATCTTTCTAGTTGCAAGTCGCCCCAACAAATGTTTGGGGCACTGACGAAAACTTGGTACGCCGAAAAGATGAACATTGATCCAGAAAAAATCTTTATGGTAGGGATCATGCCTTGTACGGCGAAGAAATTTGAAGTAACCAGAGAGGATGAAGCAGCAGCGGGATTTCCAGATGTGGACGTAGCTTTGACGACGCGGGAATTAGCGCGCATGATCGATAAAGCCGGTTTGCAATTTACTGCTTTACCGGATGAAAGCTTCGATAATCCACTGGGAGACGCTACAGGAGCAGCTTATATCTTTGGGGCGACTGGTGGAGTAATGGAAGCAGCTTTGCGAACCGCCGTGGAACGCTTAGTAGGTCCCCAAGCAGCCCCTCTTGATTTTAAAGAAGTGCGAGGCTTAGGGGGAATAAAAGAAGCTAGCTATCGAATCAACGGTCAAGACATAAATGTAGCAGTGGCTTCAGGAATCGGCAATGCCAAGCGCTTAATCGAAGAAAGAATCCAAACGGGGGAGAAAGTCTATCATTTTGTAGAAATTATGGGTTGTCCCGGAGGCTGCATTAATGGTGGCGGTCAGCCGGTACAACCCGCTTCAGTGCGTAACTTTGTGGATTTGCAAGGCTTACGGGCAGCAGCTTTATATTCAGAAGACGAAGGGAAAATGGTGCGTCGTTCCCATGAAAGTCCGGTAGTCCAAAAAATTTACGAAGAGTATTTAGGCGAGCCAGGTAGTCTAAAAGCCCATCATTTACTGCATACGACTTACCATGAACGAGTAGAAGTTCAATAAATAAAAAAGGGTTGGGGTGATTTCACCTCAACCTACTTTTCATAAGCTATTCTCACTACACTTTGATTTTTAAACCTAAAATTTTTCTTAGTTGCGGCATCAATAAAACAGCCATAGTACCACCTAATAGTGCAGTGACTAATTGGGGATAAGAAAAAGTGGCAGAAACTACCGAAGCTTGTGGTTCTGGTAATTGTAAAATAAGGGGAACCATCAATTTTACGATTAACAGATACAAGGTTAAAAATTTAGCAACAGCTCCAGCGATAGTTGCGCCAATTAGCCGAGGATATTGATTGTAGCCATGAGTTCCTAAAACGAACCACCAAACTAAGACTAAAACCGCATTTCCAATCGCAATACAAAGAATTAATTGCCACATAGTCGGTCCGATTTTAAAGAAAAAGGCAAAAATTGGTGAAAGCAAAGCAACACTTAATCCGCCCCAAAGGCCAACTAAACCTACACCAAGAATTAAGATCAGGTTCACTAAACTGCCGGTAATAAAAGTATTGCCAAAGCTTGTGGTAAAGGCTTGAACTACCACCACTAAGGCTAATAATACGGCGGTTTGGGTAATCCATAAGGTTCTATTTTTCATTTGCACACAGCACTGCGGTAAAACCGAGACTGCCTTTCACATCCTTTCTTTTGAGGAGGTCCTTCATTTACAATCTGGGAATAGTTTAATTGTACCAAAATAAAAGCGGATTCAGAATCTTTTTTCAACACACTAAGGAAAGTTCTCTTGAAAAAGACATAAAAATTTAGAGACGAAGTAATTTTAACGCTTTTCATGCAAGACAGAACAATCGAAATGTATGATTATTCGGTTTTTTCAGATAATTAACACGTGAGAAGTATAAAATACCTAAAATATTATTTAGTTCTTGGATAAAATGAAGTATGATAGGAGTAGTACTATTTAAAGTGCAATGAAAGAATTATGGCTAGTTAGCCAAATTAGATATTCTGAGGAGGAAGACAACATGACAGTAGCAAAAATCGTATTTGCCAGTGCAACAGGGAACACAGAAGGAATTTCTGAAATCTTGGAAGATGCTTTTAAAGCATTGGACGTAGAAGTAGAACGGATTGAAGCAGATGATGCTGATGAAGATTCATTTGAAGATGCCGATATTTGTGTAGTTGCTACTTATACCGATGGAGATGGAGAAATTCCTTTCGACTTGGAAGACTTCTTTGACGAATTGCCAGAACAAGAATTAGAAGGCAAAGTCTTTGGTGTTGTGGGCTCTGGGGATAGCGAATTGTATCCAGATTATTTCTGTCAAGCAGCGATTGATTTCGATGCCGCTTTTGCGAAAACAGGAGCGAAAAAAGGTGCTGAAGTTGTAAAAATTGAAAATGCAGCGGATGATGAAGATGAAGAAGCCTTGAAAGCTTTTGTCAAAGCCTTAACAGAAGCTTAAGCAAAGGAAACGTATAAAAAGGGGAAAAAGGGGAATTTTCGTTGTTTAAAATTGTTGAAAAAACAGAATTAAATCCAATCGAATTTGAAATTTTTGTTGAAGCGCCACGAATTGCCACTAAAGCTAAAGCTGGTCAATTTGTCATTTTGCGCATCGATGAGCATGGGGAACGAATTCCATTGACGGTTGTGGATACCGATGAGAAAAAAGGACTGGTCCGATTAATTTTCCAAGTAATCGGAAAATCAACGGCTGCTTTAGCTGCCTTACAGACGGGAGATAGTCTTGCAGATGTGGTGGGTCCTTTAGGAAAAGCAACGGAAATTGAGAATTATGGAAAAGTGATGTTAGTCGGTGGGGGAGTGGGAATTGCTGCGCTCTTCCCGATTGTCAAAGCCTTGAAAAAAGCCGGCAACCATGTGATTACCATCTTGGGTGCTAAAAATAAAGAGCTAATGATTTTAGCCGATGAGTGTAAAGCGTATTCCGACGAGTTAATTGTTATGACGGATGACGGTTCTTTAGGGGAAAAAGGGTTGGTCACCGATGCGATGGAGGCTGTTTTTGCCAAAGAAGACATTAACATGGCTTGGGCGATTGGTCCCAGTATAATGATGAAGTTTTGTACATTAACTGCTCAAAAAGCAGAGGTGCCGATTTTTGTGTCTTTAAATCCAATTATGGTGGATGGCACGGGGATGTGTGGTGGTTGTCGTGTAACGATTGATGAAGAAATCAAGTTTGCCTGTGTCGATGGTCCAGAATTTTTAGGTGCTGGGGTAGACTGGGATGAGTTCATTAATCGGATGGGACAATACCGTACAGAAGAAGGCATCAGTAACGAAGCTTACGAAAAGCAGGTGATCCATAATGGCTAAACGGAGTTATACCAAAACCCCTATGAAAGAACAAGCACCAGAGATTCGTAATAAAAACTTTGAGGAAGTGGCTTTAGGCTATACGCTAGAAGAAGGGCAACTAGAAGCTAGTCGCTGTTTGCAGTGTAAAAATGCTCCTTGTATTCAAAACTGTCCCGTGATGATTGATATTCCCGGTTTTATCAAACAGATTGAAGAAGGAAATATGAAAGCTGCCAGTGATGTGTTGAGTAAGTACACCAACTTACCAGCTATTTGTGGTCGTGTCTGTCCTCAAGAAAAACAATGTGAAATGGTCTGTCGTCTGGGGCGCTCCAAAAAATTTGAACCCGTAGCTATAGGGAAATTAGAACGCCTGGTAGCAGACTGGGCATTAACTCAACCTATTGAAGTAGACACTGTAGTTCATGATAAAGGCAAGGTTGCCGTAATTGGATCCGGTCCTTCTGGATTAACCACTGCTGGAGACTTGGCAAAATTAGGTTATGACGTGACGATTTTTGAAGCTTTACATGCACCAGGTGGCGTTTTGACATACGGAATTCCAGAGTTTCGATTACCAAAAGCGACAGTGCAAAAAGAAATCGAGCGAATCAAAGCAAGTGGTGTCAAAATTGAAACCAATGTGGTAGTAGGAAAAACCATTACCATGGAAGAAATTCAATCAGAATTTGAGGCGTGTTATCTTTCTGTAGGCGCTGGAGCCCCAAATTTCATGGGAATTCCCGGCACTTCACTAAATGGTGTTTACAGTTCCAGTGAGTATTTAACGCGGATTAACTTGATGAAGGGCTATGAATTTCCTACCTATGACACACCGGTGCAACAATCAAAAAATGTGGTGGTCATCGGCGGCGGAAATGTAGCCATGGATGCAGCTCGCTCGGCAAAACGCTTAGGAGCGGAAAATGTGACCATCGTCTATCGTCGCTCTAAAGAGGAGTTGCCAGCTCGTGAAGAAGAATACCATCATTCTGTGGAAGAAGGGATTCAATATCATTGGCTAAGCAATCCTGTGGAATACATCAATGATGGCACCGGTAAACTAACTGCTGTTAAATGTGTCAAAATGGCATTAGGTGAACCAGATGAGTCTGGGCGTCGTCGTCCTGTGGTGATTCCAAATAGCGAATTTATCGTGGAGGCAGATACGGCCATTGAAGCCATTGGTCAAGGAGCTAACCGAGTTTTGTTGGATACATTCCCAGAGTTGCAATTAAACAAATGGGGTTATATCGATGCAGATTTGGAAACCGGTCAAACTTCAATTCCGGGGATTTTTGCCGGAGGAGACATTGTAACCGGAGCAGCTACCGTTATTTTAGCCATGGGTGCTGGTAAAATTGCTGCCAGCCAAATTGATGAATACATTCAGGCGAAAGCGCTAATTTGCTAGTTCTATTCCTTTGAAGCTCCAGCATAAAACGTCTGGAGCTTCAAAGGAAAGTAATACCAAGGAAGAGCAAAATTAAGGAACTTGCCGATTGTTGATCTCAGGGGATTAACTGTCGTCAAGTTTACTTAATGGTGCCTTCTCTAACTTAAAACAATTGCGTAAAATGAGGACAAATAGCAGGGATTGCATTACTATTATGTCCGTAAGAGTTTATCTTAGAAGGGGTGAAACCAAGCACATGAAAAAAATGAAAACGATGGATGGCAATACTGCAGCAGCTTATGTATCCTACGCTTTTACGGAAGTTGCAGCAATCTATCCAATCACACCAAGCTCAACTATGGCTGAGGTCGTGGATGAGTGGGCTTCGGTCCATGAGCAAAAAAATATTTTTGGTGAAACTGTCAATCTGGTAGAAATGCAGTCAGAGGCTGGGGCTTCAGGAACGGTTCACGGCTCCTTGAAGACTGGAGTTTTGACTACTACTTATACGGCTTCACAAGGGTTATTGTTGATGATTCCCAATATGTTTAAAATTGCTGGTGAATTATTACCAACGGTCTTCCACGTGGCCGCCCGGGCCGTTTCCACCAACGCTTTATCTATTTTCGGTGATCACAGCGACGTGATGGCAGCTCGTCAAACTGGTTTTTGTATGTTAGCCGAATCTACCGTACAAGAAGTGATGGACTTATCCGCTGTGGCTCATTTGGCATCGATTGAAGGCAGTTTGCCCTTTATGAACTTCTTTGATGGTTTCCGGACTTCCCATGAATTACAAAAAATTGAAGTCTTGGATTATGAGGACTTAAAAGAAATGGTGGACCAAGAAGCTTTGGCAGAGTTTCGTGCTCGAGGGATGAACCCAAATCATCCTTACGTTTCTGGAACTGCCCAAAACGCGGATATTCACTTCCAACAACGGGAAACTGTGAACCAGTTTTATGACCGGATTCCGGCTATTGTTCAAAAATATATGGGTAAAATCAATGAACTTCGAGGCACAAACTACGATTTAACGGATTACTACGGCGATCCAGAAGCCACAGAAGTCATTATTTCCATGGGTTCGGCTTCTCCTACGATTCAACAAACTGTAAATTATTTAAATGCCCAAGGACGTAAAGTAGGTCACTTAAATGTGCATTTATATCGACCTTTCCCAGCAGAAAATATTTTGGAAAAATTACCGAAAAATGTGGAACGGATTGCTGTTTTAGACCGGACGAAAGAGCCGGGATCTGACGGGGAACCATTGCTATTGGATGTGCAGAGTATTTTGTATCGTCATACCAATCGTCCAATTGTTATCGGTGGTCGTTATGGGATTGCGTCAAAAGATGTGACTCCTGACCAAATCATTGGGGTTTTTGACCACTTGCGATTACCTGCAGAGCAATTAAAATATCGCTTCACTGTGGGGATTAATGATGATGTGACCCATTTAAGCTTGCCACAAACAGAAATTTTAGACTTAACCAACCCAACTACTTTCCAAGCAAAATTCTGGGGCTTTGGTTCTGATGGTACAGTTGGGGCTAACAAACAAGCAATTAAAATTATCGGGAATAATACCGATATGTATGCGCAAGCTTACTTTGATTATGATTCTAAAAAATCTGGAGGCTTAACGGTTTCTCATTTGCGCTTTGGACATCAACCGATTTTGTCTACTTATAATGTAGAAGCTGCCGATTATATCGCTTGCCATAATGCCTCTTATATTCATCAATACGACTTGTTAAAAGGTCTTAAAGATGGTGGGACTTTCTTATTAAATACGGTTTGGGATGAAGAACGAGTTCATAAAAACTTGCCAACGCATTTGAAGAAATATATTGCAGAACACAATATTAATTTCTATATTATCAATGCAATGGAAATTTCCATGGCCCATGGCTTAGGTCGGCGGATTAATACGGTTTGTTCCGCAGCCTTTTTTGAAGTTACTGATATGATGGACCGGGCAACCTTCTTGCCGTTGCTGAAACAAGAAGCGGATGCTGCCTATGGGAAGAAATCACGGAAAATCGTGGAAAATAACTGGGCTGCAATAGATGCTACTTTTGAAAACTTAATCAAAGTAACGGTACCAGCTGAGTGGAAAGATTTAGTAGTGCCAGCACCGCGGATTGACACCAGCGAAAAACCTGCCTATGTGCAAAATATTTTAGAACCAATCAGCCGTAAAGAAGGGGATAAATTATCTGTTAAAGATTTAATGGATAATGGGATGTTAGCCGGGGCTATGCCAATGGGGACTGCAGCCTACGAAAAACGCGGAATTGCCCTTGAAGTACCAGAATGGATACCGGACAATTGTACGCAATGTAATGAATGTGCATTTGTTTGTCCTCATGCGGCGATTCGACCATTTTTGGCTGAAGACGACGAGTTAGAAGAAGCTCCAGCAGGTTTTATTACTCGAAAGATGCGGGGAGCAGACGGTTTAGAATACCGGATTCAAGTTTCTGTAGAAGACTGTACTGGCTGTGGACTTTGCGCAGAGGTTTGTCCAGCTAAAGAAAAAGCTTTGGTTATGCGTCCTTATGAAGAGCAAAAAGAACAAGCAATTAATTGGGCTTTTGCCATGACATTACGACAAAAAGCAAACCCATTGAAAAAGACTTCTGTTAAAGGATCACAGTTTGAACAACCATTACTAGAATTCTCTGGGGCTTGTGCAGGCTGTGGGGAAACACCGTATATTAAATTGTTGACTCAACTTTATGGCGATCGGATGATGATTGCGAATACTACTGGTTGTTCTTCAATTTGGGGCGCTTCTGAACCGGCGACACCATATACAGTAAACTGTGAAGGGAAAGGGCCTGCTTGGTCTAACTCTTTATTCGAAGACAATGCAGAGTTTGGTCTAGGAATGTATGTGGCCAATGAAACCAAACGGAAACGCTTGGCAACTGCTGTAGAAAAAGTTTTGGCTACTGGCAAAGGAACATTGGCGACCCAAGAATTGTTACAAGACTGGTTGGACCATGTTCATGAAGGTGAAGGCACACAACAGCGGGCAGCGAAAGTTACTACCATGCTGAAAACTGAAACCGATCCTGAATTCAAAGCACTCCTAGCTCAAGAAGATATGTTTGCTAAACCTAGCCAATGGATTATTGGTGGGGATGGTTGGGCATATGATATCGGGTATTCTGGTATCGACCATGTTCTGGCGACAGGTGCGGATGTAAATATCTTTGTTATGGACAATGAATTGTATGCCAATACCGGTGGACAAATGTCTAAAGCAACTCCATCTTCTGCGATTGCCAAATTTGCGGCTGGCGGGAAGAAAACCAAGAAAAAAGACTTAGGAATGATGGCCATTGCCTATCAAGATGTTTATGTAGCACAAATTTCCTTAGAAGCTAATCCTGCTCAAGCGATGAAAGCTATTGTGGAAGCTGAATCTTATCCAGGACCATCTATTATCATTGGCTACACGCCATGTATCAATCATGGTATTAAAGGCGGTATGGGGAAATCGGCTGAAAATGCTAAAGCTGCAGTGGAATCTGGTTACTGGCAGTTGTATCGTTATGATCCACGCCTGAGAGAAAAAGGGAAAGATCCAATGCGAGTAGACTTCAAGAAAGCGGACTTCAATAAGATGACCGACTTTATGGAAACTCAAGTTCGTTTCTCTGCTTTGCGGAATATTAAAGACAGCAATGAAGAAGTGGATGAAATGCTAGATCAAACCGCTGTTGAACTGGAAGAACGTACCAAAGTTTACCGTGAGTTGGCTAGTTTAAAGAAATAAGACATGAGTAAACGCCCCTTGAACGTGCTGGAAACAGCTTGTTCAAGGGGCGTTTTTTGTAGATTAAGATGTTAATCTGTCGTTAATTCGATTAAATTGCCTTCAGGATCACTCATTAAGGATTCGTAATAGCCGTCTCCTGTTGTGCGAGGGCCGCTGTGTAAACGAAAGCCTGCTGTAACTAGTCGCTGAGTCAGAGAATCTACATCGGCTTTGGAACCTACAGAAAGTGCCAGATGACCATAGCCTAGCCGCTCTGTCCGCAGGGCTGGCAAGTTGTCTTTGTGGCACAGTTCCAAGCGAGCGCCGGAGTCAAAGCTTAAGAAATAAGAACTAAAGCCAGTTTTGGGATTGTGGTAACGGTCATTGGCCGTGGCATTAAAATAAGTTTGGTAAAATTCTTTCATCAATTCTAAATCTGCTACCCAAAGCGCTGCGTGTTCAATTTTCATAAAATATCCTCCTCAATACTTAGCTAAGTCTTGGGCTTTTTTTGTATTGGCAAAGTGAAGCTTGGCATATTTTCCAAGTAAATCTAATCCGCCTTTTTGCAACAAGCGGGCAGCTACTTGGTCAGATTTGGCACCAGCTCCAGAAGGTAAGGTGATTCCTACTTCTTGACTACCTGCTGCTAAGGATTCCAAAAACTGGGCCCGACAAAGAATAGAAGCGGCGGCTACCGCAAGATGATATTGCTCGCCTTTTGTTATAAAGTGAAGTTTGTCAGTGACGGGATGTTTTTCTCCTTGCAAATACTTGCGGTAATTGGCTTCAGGCGTGAATTGATCAATTAAAATTCCTTCTGGCACCTCTGGGGCAATTTTTTGCAATAATAGATATAAGGCTTGATTGTGTAGCGCTACTTTCATATGCACGGCATTGTAGCTTGGTTGGATTTGATTGTATTTTTCAGCAGAGACGATTAATTTTTGAAAAGGTACTAGTTTTTCAATAGCTGGGGCTAATGTTCTGATTTGATCATCTGTGAGCATTTTTGAATCTTTGACGCCTAATTTTTGTAATGGTGAAAGGTGGGCTTTATCGGCATAAACAGCACAAACCACCAAAGGACCAAAATAACTGCCATTGCCCACTTCATCAGAACCAATCACACTCCAAGTGGCAAAGTCTTTTGGCAAGGTGCTATTCTTTGGGCTAGTTTTTTTGCCAGCTTTAGAAACAGAAGGTTTGGCAAGAGTTGACCAGCGACTGGCTTCTTTTTCGGCATGATTGCCTTGAAACATGACCTTTCCGGAAGTATAGGCGGTGATCATGGTGCCATTTTTTTTGGCAGCAAAGGCGACATAAGGACTCTTTGGAGCAATGAGAAAGTCTTGGTAGTCGGTCTTTAATTTATCAATTTGGGCTTTATTTAAAGTGATGACAGATTGAGGCATGGTTTTCTTCCTTTATTAGTTGATTTCAACTTTAGTGTAGCATAGAACTTTCACCGAATGAAAATAGAACTGTAAATTTCTAAGAATCTTGTACACAATGAGATAAACGTGGAAATTTTACTGGTTTTATCCTATAATGAATTGTGTTTGCCCATGCCTAGATCATGGGCAGTGTACTTTGAAACAGTTATCAGAGGGGGACAGGGTGCCATGCCTGCAGCAAAAAAACGGTACAAGGCGGTCATCAATAATCGGACTTATACCATTATCGGCCGGGAATCAAGCCAACACATGGATATGGTGACAAAACTGGTAAACGACCAGTTAAAAGAAATCAAAGGACTGTCTGCCTCAATCAATGCAGAAGACGGAGCGATTCTTGTAGCAATTAACGCCATTAGCGATCAATTAAAGAAACAAGAAGAATTATTGAAGCTTCAAAAGAAAAATCGAGAGTTAAAAGAGCAAGCTCAAAAGGCAAATGAACTGTCCAATCGATTAAAGCGTATCGAAGCCATTGAAGCCGAGGCCAAGCAAGTTTTAGAACAAACTGGGCGGGGTGATGTGGAGATTTCCAACCATTTGGAAGCCCAACAGATTTTAAACGAGCATCGAAAACAAGAAATTAAAGGACGAACGCCACAAGAATAAGTAATTTTCATAGAGTAGCAAGTAGGATTTGAGAAAGGAACGTTGTATGTTTGGTTTAATTATTTTTCTGCTGCTAGCGATCTCCTTTTATGTGGGAGGTAGGCGAGGCGCGCCACTGCAGTTGATGTATTTTGTCGGTTACTTTATCGCTTTTTTAGTGGCCGGAAACGGCTATCGAGCGCTAGCTGAAAAAATTGATCTCTATATTCCCTACCTTTCTGTGACTCAGGACTCAGAAATGGTCTTTTATTCCCAAGAAGTTTCTTTGGATTTGGATAAGGCTTATTATGCGGCGGTAGCGTTTATACTGATTTTATTTGTGGGCTGGCTAGTGGTGAAGTTTATTGGGATTTTTATGTACAATTTACGTTTTAAACGTTTAACTGCCAATAAAGATTGGTTGATTGGTGGAATTTTAAGCATGTTAACCACCTATATTGTGATCTTCATGCTTTTGACGGTTTTGGCCATGCTTCCTTTGGCAACCATTCAAAATCTATTTCGAGAGAGTGCTGTGGCTAGAGCAATCGTTGAGCATTCGCTATTTTTGACCAATTTCTTTGAAAAAATTTGGGTTACTAATATCCTTTCATAGCATTAACCAGGACGGAACAATGCGCCGAATGCTAGCGGCCGGCTTGTTCCTCCTTTTTTTACGAAAACAATGAAGTAGGTGACGAATATGAATGAACGTATTTTACAAACGCTAGAGTTTGATGCTGTAAAAAATAAAATAGCCAACTACTTGGTGACAGAACCCGGTCAGGAAAGCTTAGCCGCTTTGATTCCCTCGACTAATCCGGATGAAGTCAGCCAGTGGTTAGCTGAAACTAAAGATGGTTTGAAAATTCAACGGTTACGCGGGGGGATTCCTTTACCCAAAATCGAAAACATTCGCCCACAAATGAAGCGAATTGAGATTGGGGCGGATTTAAATGGGCTGGAGTTGGCCCAAGTAACCCGAGTTTTGACCACCACTAATGAATTGAACCGCTTTTTTGATGATTTGGCAGATGCTGAGATTGAACTGGCGTATTTATATGATTGGCAAAAACAGCTGGTGAATTTACCAGAGCTGACTAGACAATTAAAAACCGCCATTGATGAAGATGGGCGAGTGACCGATGAAGCTTCACCGGAATTGCGGATTATCCGCAATAATATTCGCCGTAGTGAACAGACCATTCGAGAACAGTTGGACGGTTTAATTCGGGGAGGCAATGCTAAATATTTAAGCGACACCATTGTCACCATGCGAAATGATCGCTATGTCATTCCTGTGAAACAAGAATATCGAGGAGTCTTTGGTGGCGTCGTTCACGATCAAAGTGCTTCTGGGCAAACCTTGTTTATTGAGCCAAAACAAATTGTGGATTCGAACAATCGCCTTCGAAGCCATCAAATTGCAGAACGAAATGAGATTACTCGGATTTTAGCAGAACTATCTGCGGCTTTAGTCCCTCATCGCCGGGACATTTTGCACAATGCCACGGTAATCGGTCAATTGGACTTTATCAATGGGAAAGCTCGTTATGGTAAAGAATTACGCTGTGTGGTGCCGGCGGTTAGTTTGGAAAATCACGTAGCGTTTAAAGCAGCTCGCCATCCATTAATCGACCAAGATAAAGTAGTGGCCAATGATATTGTGATTGGACAAGACTATCAAGCGGTCGTGATTACCGGGCCCAATACTGGTGGGAAAACCATTACCTTGAAAACGTTAGGCTTATTGCAATTGATGGGACAGGCAGGATTGCCATTGCCAGTAGCGGAAGAAAGTGTGATGGGGATTTTTACTGAGGTATTTGCCGATATTGGGGATGAACAATCCATTGAGCAAAACTTGTCTACTTTTTCTTCTCATATGACGAATATCGTCTCGATTTTGAAAAAAGTGGATGAACATAGCTTAGTCTTATTTGATGAATTGGGAGCTGGGACGGATCCTCAAGAAGGGGCAGCGTTGGCCATTGCCATTTTAGATGAGATTGGCGCGCGTTCCGCCTATGTGATGGCTACCACTCACTACCCAGAGTTGAAAATCTACGGGTATAATCGTCCCAATACGATCAATGCTTCCATGGAATTTGATGTGGACACGCTAAGTCCTACTTTCCGCTTATTGATTGGTGTGCCGGGGCGTTCCAATGCTTTTGAAATCTCGAAACGTTTGGGCTTGGACAGTCAGATTATTGATTCTGCCAAGGCAATTATTGACGGCGAAAGCCAAGACTTAAATGAGATGATTGCTGATTTAGAAAATCGCCGCAAAATGACAGAAACGGAATATTTGGAACTGCGGCATCATGTTACAGAAGCGGAAAAACTCCACAAAGATTTGGAAGAAGCCTACAGTTATTTCTTTGAAGAACGGGAAAAAGAAATGGCTAAAGCCAAACAAAAGGCCAATCAATTGGTCGAAGAAGCCCAGACAGAAGCAGAAGAAGTTATTTCTGATTTGCGGAAAATGCAATTAGCCGGGGGCCAAACCAAGGTCAAAGAACATGAGTTAATTGATGCCAAAAGCCGCTTAAATGACTTGCATCAAGAAGAACATCTGCAAAAAAATAAAGTCTTGAAAAAGGCCAAAGCTGCTAAGAAATTAAAAGCTGGTGATGAAGTTATGGTAACTTCTTACGGTCAGCGAGGAATATTGATTCAAAATGTAGGAAAAGGTCAATGGCAGGTTCAGTTAGGCATTTTGAAGATGACATTGCCAGAAGCGGACTTGCAAGTGGTAGCCCCAGTTAAAGAAGCACCAACCCGCATTGTGAGCACGTTGCGTTCCAATAATGAGTCTCATGTGTCTACGCAATTAGATCTTCGAGGCAAACGCTATGAAGAAGCCTTAAATGAAGTGGATCAATACTTGGATGCGGCGATTTTAGCCGGTTATGCCCAAGTGACCATCGTTCACGGTAAAGGTACAGGAGCTTTACGCCAAGGCATCACTGAGTATTTAAAAAATCATTCCAGTGTGGCAAGCTTTGGCTTTGCGCCGGCCAATCAAGGGGGCAATGGGGCGACCATTGTGAAATTTAAATAACGAGATGCCAAGGTTAAACTTTATTTAGAAATCTTACAAAGTGTAAGCAATTAAATTTTCAATCATTTCAATGCGTGCTATAATCGCTTTAGAAATGAATTGGAGGGTTTTTTATGTCAAAAGCAATTACAGATGCAACATTTTCTTCCGAAACAGATAACGGCTTGGTTTTAATTGATTTCTGGGCAACTTGGTGTGGTCCTTGTCGGATGCAAGCACCGATTTTAGATCAATTAGCCAACGAGTACGAAGAAGACGAACTAAAAATCGTTAAAATGGATGTGGATGAAAATCCAGAAACCCCAAGTCAATTTGGGATTATGTCCATTCCTACTTTGTTGTTGAAAAAAGATGGCGAAGTTGTGGAAAAAGTTGTGGGTGTTCATACAAAAGAACAGTTGCAACAATTAGTGCAAGCACATTTATAAAATGACAAACTGCTAATCATAGCAGTTACTGACTAGCCCGGTTTTTTCTCCCTAGAGAAGAGACCGGGCTGGATCTTTGTATACATAGCAAGGAGGACCGCTTGTGAACGAAAGAATCAAAAATAAACTAGCCTTGTTACCGGATCAGCCGGGCTGTTATTTGATGAAGGATAAAAATGGTACGATTATTTATGTCGGAAAGGCTAAAATCTTAAAAAATCGAGTGCGGTCCTATTTTACCGGCAGTCACAACACGAAGACTGAGCGTTTGGTTTCAGAAATTGTGGATTTTGAATACATCGTAACTGAATCGAATATTGAAGCCTTGTTACTAGAAATCAACTTGATTAAGAAAAACGATCCGAAATACAACATCATGTTAAAGGATGATAAGACCTATCCTTTTATTAAAATCACCAACGAAGAATTTCCCCGCTTGTTGATTACTCGGAAAGTTTTAAAGGACAAGGCCTATTATTTCGGTCCTTATCCCGATGTAGGGGCAGCCAATGAGACTAAGAAATTATTGGACCGGCTTTTTCCTTTACGTAAATGTAAGGTATTGCCTAAAGAAGTCTGTCTTTATTACCACATGGGGCAGTGTTTGGCTCCTTGTGTCTTCCAAATTCCTAAAGACACCTATCCCGAAATGGTCAAAGAGATTAAACAATTTCTAAATGGCGGTCACAGCCAGATTCAAGAGGACTTGACTGAGAAAATGGAGTCGGCTGCGGCTGCCATGGATTTTGAAAAAGCAGCGGAGTATCGAGATCAAATTCGCGCCATTGAAACCGTGATGACCCGACAAAAGATGACCCAAACCGACCATATGGATCGCGACGTGTTTGGTTATGCAGTAGACAAGGGCTGGATGTGTGTGCAAGTCTTCTTTGTGCGCCAAGGAAAGTTAATCGAACGAGACGTGTCAATTTTTCCTTTTTACAATGAGGCACCAGAAGATTTCCTAACCTATATCGGGCAGTTTTACCAAGAAAATCAGCACTTTATCCCTAAAGAAGTCTTGATTCCTGATGATATCGATCAAGCCTCTGTGGAAGCAATGCTAGCTACGAAAATTTTGCAACCAAAACGAGGAGAAAAGAAGAAATTAGTGGAATTAGCCGGGAAAAATGCTCGAGTAGCGTTAAAAGAGAAGTTCCAGTTAATTGAGCGTAAAGAAGAACGAACCATTGGGGCAGTGGAAAAACTAGGCAACGCTATGAATATCCCAACGCCAGTGCGCATTGAAGCCTTTGATAACTCCAATATTCAAGGGACTGATCCTGTTTCGGCCATGGTAGTTTTTATTGATGGCCGTCCGGCAAAGAATGAATACCGAAAATACAAAATCAAAACCGTGAAAGGTCCTGACGACTATGCCTCCATGCGGGAAGTCATTTATCGTCGCTATGCGCGAGTGTTAAAAGACGGCTTGGCTTTTCCCGATTTAATCGTAATCGATGGTGGCAAAGGACAAGTGGACGTGGCTCGAGATGTCTTGGAAAATCAGTTGGGTTTGGATATTCCCATTGCTGGTCTGGCAAAAAATGACAAACACAAGACTAGCGAGCTCTTATTTGGGCCGGAACTTGCGGTGATTCCTTTAGAGCGCAACTCTCCGGAATTTTTCTTATTGCAACGAATTCAAGACGAAGTTCACCGTTTTGCCATTACTTTCCATCGCCAACTTCGGAGTAAAAATAGTTTTTCTTCTAAACTGGATGGGGTACCAGGCCTCGGTCCAAAACGGAAAAAAACCTTGTTGAAAGAATTTAAATCGCTAAAAAATATTCAAGCTGCTACTTTAGAAGAAATCCATCAATTGGGTATCCCTTTAAATGTGGCGGAAGCAGTAAAAGCGACACTGGCTAGTGACCAAGAGAAAAAATAGTTATTTACGAGGGCTGTCATATCTAGCAGCCTTCTTTTTTTATGGACTTGGTTTATTAGATTGACAAAAAGTAATCACTTATTTACAATTTAAAAAGTAATCAGTTCGTTACATTTTGGAAAGGACTAGATACATGATTAAAAATCGGATTAAAGTATTACGAGCAGAGCGAAATTGGACGCAAGCAGATTTAGCCGAGCGGGTGGGAATCTCTCGACAAGCAGTAATTTCCATTGAAAAGTACAAATATACACCATCTTTAGACTTGGCATTTTCCATTGCCAAAGCGTTTGAAGTAGATATTAATGAAGTTTTTAAACAGGAGGTCGAAAAATAGTGAAGCTAGTGATTTTATTATGGTTAGTTTTGATTGGGAGTTTTATTTACGTGACGAATCAATTCAAAGAGACAAAAAAAGTAGCATACAAAAATGATGAACGCTGGCAACAAATCCGTTTAAAAGCCGATAAAGTGGTTTTGTCCTATATTAATCTTGTGGTGGGACTGGTGTGTGTTGGCTTTTTTGTGGCAGATTTTGTATTGGATCAGGGGACGTCGGTTACCATTGCTATTATCTAGGCATTGTTCATAGCCTTTTTTGTTTTAGCCTTACGATATCCTGTAGAATACTGTGCACTCCGTTACTTTGATCAAAAAATATGATGCGGGAATGGATTGGCTTTTCATACAACCATCAATCAATTTTGCATTGTGGGATTGTTATTTGCTACACTAGAAGAGAATTTATACGCTGAATTCATTGAGCGGGTTTAGATTTTAAAAATAAGGGAGTGTTAGTATGCTGCAAGTAGAGCACTTGGAAAAGTCTTTCGGGGATTACACAGCGGTGGCCGATTTATCCTTTGAGATTCAAGCAGGCAGTATTATGGGGTTAATTGGTCAAAATGGAGCGGGGAAAACCACTACCTTTCGCTTGATTTTGGATTTTTTAAAAGCCGATAAAGGTCGTGTCTTGTGGAATGGTCAACCGATTAGTGCTAAAGAATACGATATCATTGGCTATTTGCCAGAAGAGCGAGGGCTGTATCCTAAAGTCAGTATTGAAGAGCAGTTGGTCTTTTTTGCAGAATTACGAGGGAAAAAGCGCAAAGAAATTTTGCCGAAAATCGACGAGTGGATGGAACGTTTTCAAGTTAAAGGTAAGAAAACCGATAAAGTGAAATCTCTATCAAAAGGCAATCAACAAAAAGTGCAATTGATTGCTACATTAATCCATGAGCCTAAGTTAGTGATTTTAGATGAGCCTTTTAGTGGACTGGATCCGGTGAATGCGGAGCTTTTAAAAGACGGTATCATTCAGTTGAAAAAGCAAGGTTCTTGTGTCATTTTTTCTTCCCATAACATGGACAATGTGGAAAAAATCTGTGATCATTTAATCATGTTAAACAATGGCCGCACGGTGTTAAATGGGAAAGTTCATGAAATTCGGGAATCTTTTGGGCGGACAAAACTGTTTTTGGAATCTCATTTAACTAAAGAAGAACTAGCTACTTTACAAGGTGTCGAAAAGGTTGCCGACCGGGAAGATGGCAGTTTGGAATTGACATTAGCTGATCCCGAAGTAGGCAAAGAAATCTTTATGCGAGCTACCCAAGATGGTTATATTCCCATGTTTAATCAGCAACCACCAACCTTAGAAGAAATCTTTAAATGGAAAGCAGGTGATCTTCATGAGTAAGTTTTGGGTGATTGCAGGGGATGTGTACAAGAAAAATGTAAAATCGGTCAGTTTTGCGATTTTGATTTTAGCACCATTTCTCTTTGGGGTCTTTTTCTGGTTTGTAAACAATGTGGCCGGTGGTAGTGATTTAAATAAAATCGGTGTTTATAGCCAGTCTAGTGAAGTGGCCAAAGCCTTTAGCCAGATGGAAAATAAAGACTACCAGTTTGTCACCTTAGAC
>NZ_JBCOJC010000035.1:0-28331 GCF_040925905.1 Enterococcus sp. 2201sp1_2201st1_C11_2201SCRN_220225 | reverse complement strand
CTTTTTAGTCGCCACTTTATTAACTGGCATTTGGGTGGCAGCGTGGCAAAAGCAATTGACCACTGGTGTCTTTATTCTTTTGTTTGTTATGGGACTGTATGGTGCTTTAGGTTTTGCTGATGATTTTATTAAAATTTTTAAAAAGCAAAATGAAGGCCTGACTTCCCGACAAAAATTAATTGGCCAAATTGTTGGGGGTATAATCTTCTATGGAGTCTATTTATTGGAAGGCAACAGTAACACCTTAAATTTCTTTGGTGTGGATTTGAACTTGTCTTATTTCTATGGTGCCTTCGTTTTATTTTGGTTAGTGGGTTTTTCTAATGCTACGAACTTAACCGATGGCATTGACGGCTTAATGTCAGGACTGGGGGTTATCTCCTTTGCCACCTATGGCATTATCGCTTTTCATCAGCAACAATTTGACGTATTATTGATTTGTTTAAGTGTGATCGGTGGTCTATTAGGCTTCTTTCCTTATAATCACAAACCTGCAAAAATCTTTATGGGTGATGTAGGTTCACTGGCTTTAGGGGGACTATTAGCAGCCATTTCGATTTTGCTTCACCAGGAGTGGACCTTACTATTAGTTGGTTTGATCTACGTCTTCGAAACAGCCAGTGTCATGCTTCAAGTGACTTCCTTTAAGCTGACGGGGAAACGGTTGTTTAAAATGTCGCCGATTCATCATCATTTTGAAATGAGCGGCTGGGGTGAATGGAAAATCGATATTACTTTCTGGCTAGTGGCCATTGCTGCTGCCGTTGTCACATTGTTAATCGTCTTGTAGGAGCTGAATGAAATGAAACAAATTACAAACTATCAAAACAAAAAAGTTCTTGTGCTTGGATTAGCAAAGAGTGGATTCAGTGCGGCCAAATTATTACATGATTTGGGCGCACTGGTTACCGTTAATGACGGCAAACCCTTTGAAGAAAATCCTGAAGCACAAGATCTTTTGGCTTTAGGGGTTAAAGTTATCACCGGTAGTCACCCAATTGAATTATTAGATGAAGATTTTTCATTAATGGTTAAAAATCCGGGAATTCCCTATGAACAGCCCTTAGTGCAAAAAGCTTTGGCAAAAGGGATTCCGGTAATTACGGAAGTAGAATTGGCCTATGAAATCGCAGAGTGTCCCATTATCGGCATTACCGGGACCAATGGGAAAACGACGACTACAACTATGATTGCAGAAATTTTAAATCGCGGAATGGAAACCGGAGTGGCACGTTTGTCTGGGAATATTGGTTTTCCAGCTAGTTCTGTTGCCCAAGAAGCAAAACCAGAAGATCTTTTGGTGATGGAATTATCCAGTTTCCAATTAATGGGCACTGTTACATTTCATCCCGAAATTGCGGTCATCACCAATCTCTTTTCTGCCCATTTGGATTACCATGGATCAAGAGAAGCCTACGTCAAAGCAAAATGGCATATTCAAGAAAATATGAACTCTTCTGATACGTTGATTGTCAATTGGAAACAAGAAGAATTACGGAATTTGGCAGCAAGCACTAAAGCGCGTGTCTTACCTTTTTCCAGTGAAGAAAAAGTACCAGGAGCCTATCTCTTAGCCGGCAATCTATATTTTAAAGAAGAATTGTTGATGCCAGCAAATAAATTAGGAGTTCCTGGCGTTCACAATGTGGAGAATGCGTTAGCTGCCATTTGTGTAGCAAAAACTCGGGGAATTGCCAATGAGGCCATTGTGGCAGCTTTAAGTAGTTTTACTGGTGTTCCTCATCGCACTCAATTTGTGGCCAAAATCAATGAACGCCTCTTTTACAATGACTCTAAGGCAACCAATATTTTAGCAACGGAAATGGCTTTAGGGGGCTTTGATCCAAGTAAGTTGATTTTACTTGCTGGGGGATTAGATCGGGGAAATTCCTTTGATGATCTCATACCATCCTTAATCGGTTTGAAAGCTGTGGTGCTCTTTGGGGAAACAAAAGAGAAACTAGCCGATGCTGCTAAAAAAGCGGGAATTAAAGAAATTTATTATACCGAAAATGCGGAAACCGCTGTGCCAATTGCTTATGAAATCAGTCAAGCAGGAGATGCTATTTTATTGTCTCCAGCTAATGCTTCTTGGGATCAATATAAAAATTTTGAGATTCGCGGAGAGAAATATATGGCAGCGGTGCGAGCACTGTCTTGATGAGTTTGTTGCAGTAAATAATTTAGTAGAAATGAGCGAGTAATGTGAAAATTTTAGTAACCGGCGGCGGCACAGGAGGACATATTTATCCTGCACTGGCCTATGTGGATTATGTAAAAAAGATTGACCCGACAGCTGAATTTATGTACGTAGGGGCAAAGCGTGGACTTGAAAATAAAATTTTGCCTCCTACAGGCATTCCTTTTGAAACGTTAGAAATTCAAGGATTCAAACGGAGCTTGAATCCTGCGGCCACTAAAGACAACATAAAAACCGTTCGTTTGTTTTTAAAAAGTATTAAACAAGCGAAAAATATCTTGAAAAAATTTGGTCCAGATGTAGTAATTGGTACGGGAGGCTATGCTTCTGGTGCGGTGGTTTATGGGGCTACTAAATTAAAAATTCCTACAATTATTCATGAACAAAACAGCGTACCTGGTGTCACAAATAAGTTTTTAAGCCGTTATGTGGACAAAATCGCCGTGGCTTTTCCTGATGTGGCAGAAAGTTTTCCTAAAGAAAAAACAGCCTTAGTGGGAAATCCCCGAGCAACTTCTGTGGTTGATGTGGTGCCTTCTGGTATTCTAAAAGAATACAATCTTGATCCTAAAATTGCTACAGTCTTGATTTTTGGTGGGAGCCAAGGAGCAATGCGCTTAAACCAAGCAATGTTGGAAGCTTTTCCTTTATTTGCAGGAAAAAATTACCAAGTACTTTATGCTTCCGGTGACCGCTACTACGAAGAAATTCAAGCACAGGGCTTTGACTGGGACCAATTAAAAAACGTCAGTGTGGTCCCTTATATCGATAAGATGGCAGAAGTGATGATTAACTGCCAGTTATTGATTGGTCGGGCGGGAGCTACTTCTATTGCAGAGTTTACTGCATTAGGTTTACCGGCCATTTTGATTCCTAGTCCCCATGTAACCAATGATCAGCAGACTAAAAATGCTCAAAGCTTAGTAAAAGCTGGCGCCGTAAAAATGCTAACAGATGCCGAACTTAGTGGAGCACTGTTAGTAAAAACCATCGATGAAATTATGCAAGACTCCAAGTTAAGACAAAAGATGGCGGAAGCTTCTAAAAAAGAGGGCATTCCTGATGCCAGTCAACGTCTACATGCTTTGGTGACAGAAATTACTAAAAAGTAATACGAGTAACAAAAAAAGGCGGTGATGACCATTACCAAAAAAGAAACACAGTCCTCTGATCCAAGAAATAAAAATCAGGAGGAGGCAGACCAGCAACTGACTCCTTGGCAAAAAGCCAATCTGGAATACACTCAGCAAAGAGGACAAGAAGCTGGGTGGTCACCGAAAGTTATTGAGGGAAACTCAGAAACTGAGCCAGAAAAAGAGCCGAAAACAGACGGTGTCAAGGAAGAAGCATTACCAGAGTTAGGCACACGGCCGGCAGTTGAATTTGAAACGAGCTTTTCTGACCGCTTGCCTAAGGTGAAATACCAGCGGCAAAGTCTATTGTATCGCCGGATGATTACGATTATTTTAATCCTTTTGATTCCCTTAATCGCAGTGATTTATTATGTTTCCCCTTTAGCGAAACTAGCAGGAGTGACCGTTATTGGGAACCAAGCTGTTTCTGCCAAAGAAATTGTAAAGGCAGCTGATTTTGAAATGGATGGGGAAATTTGGCCTCAGTATTTTACCCGAAGCGCTGAATTAAAAAAAATCAAAGAGAGTAACCCGCGAATTGAACAGGTCTCTTTGAAAATTGAGAATCTGAATCATTTTAAAATTCGGGTAAAGGAATATGAAGAAATCGCCGTTTTGGCCCACGACAATACATATTCACCAATTTTAGCCAATGGTTATACGGTGAATGAAACCATGGAAAATCCTACTGAAAAATTACCGATTTTGGAAAATTTCACTGACCAGGCAACGATTATGAAAGTGTTAAGTGCTTACCAAAGTCTATCGGAAGAATTGCAAGAAGCGATTTCCCAAATTAAATACACACCAAAAGACAGTAATCAGGAACTTTTGCTTCTGTATATGAATGATGGCAACCAAGTAATCGTCAATATTTCTAATTTGAAATCTCAAATGAAATATTATGCACAGGTAGCCAAAGAAATGTCAGAAAAAGGAGTTATTGATATGGAAGTGGGCATCTTTTCTCACCCTTACGAAAAGGAAGAAGAGACTAGTTCCACAGGTGAAGAGACAACCACTTCTAGCAGTGCAGAAGGCGAGCTAGCAACACCTGCAGGAGAATAAAAAATGTCAAATATTTTCTATATCGTATTTCTAAAAAGGGTAAATCTGTGTTATCATGGATAACAGTGAACTAATATGCAAATCATATATCGAAAAGGGCGAAAAAGCTGCCTTTTATTTAGATATAACTGTAGGAGGGAATCCCATTCATGGCAAAAACGGGAATGTATGTAGGCCTTGATATCGGTACGACATCTGTCAAAGTGGTCGTCTCCGAATATGTAGAAAACCAAATGAACATCATTGGTGTCGGGAATGCGAAGTCGGAAGGGATCAACCGAGGAATCATCGTCGATATCGAAAAAACAGTCCAAGCAATTCAGCGGGCAGTGCGTCAAGCAGAAGAAAAAGCCGGCATTCAAATCCGCAGTGTCAGTGTGGGTGTACCAGCCAATCTGTTAGAAGTTGAAAACTGCCAAGGCATGATTGCAGTGAATAATGAATCAAAAGAAATCACTGACGAAGACGTACGGAATGTATCATCTGCAGCGCTAGTTCGTTCCGTGCCACCAGAACGTCAAATTGTTACCATTTTACCTCAAGAGTTTACCGTAGACGGTTTTGAAGGAATTAAAGATCCTCGCGGTATGATTGGCGTTCGTTTGGAAATGTTTGGTCTGCTCTTTACGGGACCTAAAACCATTATCCATAACATTCGCAAATGTGTGGAAAAAGCGGGCTTAATCATTAATGAAATGGTGATTACCCCCCTTGCTTTAACGGAAACCATTTTATCTGATGGTGAAAA
This sequence comes from Enterococcus sp. 2201sp1_2201st1_C11_2201SCRN_220225, assembly GCF_040925905.1. Classification (NCBI taxonomy): domain Bacteria; kingdom Bacillati; phylum Bacillota; class Bacilli; order Lactobacillales; family Enterococcaceae; genus Enterococcus; species Enterococcus sp. 2201sp1_2201st1_C11_2201SCRN_220225. Next base: position 23,182 of record NZ_JBCOJC010000035.1, on the reverse strand, counting down.
AGACTTTGGAACGATTGTGATTGACATCGGTGGCGGTCAAACCACCACAGCGGTGATGCATGACAAACAATTGAAGTTTACCCATGTGAATCAAGAAGGCGGAGAATATGTTACCAAAGATATTTCCACAGTTTTGAACACTTCCTTTAATAATGCAGAAGCTTTGAAAATTAACTACGGGGATGCTTATCCTGATCGTACGTCTGCCAGTGAAGAATTTCCGGTAGATGTAATTGGCAAATCTGAACCTGTGAAAATCGATGAACGCTACTTATCAGAAATTATCGAAGCGCGCATGGAGCAAATCTTTGCCAAATCAAAAGAAGTTTTGGATGAAATCGATGCTTTAAGCTTACCAGGTGGCGTTGTTTTAACTGGCGGTGCTGCTAGTATGCCAGGAGTTGTGGATTTAGCCCAAGAAATCTTTGAAACCAATGTGAAATTATACGTGCCCAATCATATGGGATTACGAAATCCTGTCTTTACCAACGTGATTAGTATTGTGGACTACTCTGCTAACTTGAATGAAGTTTATCAATTGGCAAAATCAGCTGTTACAGGTGAAAAACCTGTTCCTCAAACGCGACAAGAATTGCCAGTCGCCCAAGAAATTCACTATGAAGACACGGAAACCATGGAAGAAGAATACGATGAACCAGAAGAACGTACTGGTGAAAGCGTAAAAGACCGAGTGAAAGACTTCTTTTCTAATATTTTTGATTAATCTACCCAGGAGGAATAAACATTATGGAATTTTCAATCGATAATAACATCAATGAAGGCGCCGTGATCAAAGTCATCGGTGTCGGCGGTGGCGGTGGCAATGCCATTAACCGGATGATCGAAGAAAACGTGAAAGGCGTCGAATTTATCGCCGCTAATACAGACGTACAAGCATTAAAAAACTCTAAGGCTGAAACAGTGATTCAATTAGGCCCTAAATATACTCGCGGACTTGGTGCTGGTTCTCAACCAGAAGTTGGCGGAAAAGCCGCAGAAGAAAGTGAAGAAGCAATTCGGGATGCTCTAGAAGGAGCAGACATGATCTTCATCACAGCCGGCATGGGTGGCGGTACTGGTACTGGAGCTGCACCAATCGTAGCAAAAATTGCCAAAGACTTAGGCGCTTTAACAGTCGGCGTGGTTACGCGTCCTTTCACATTTGAAGGACCAAAACGCGGCCGTTTCGCTGCTGAAGGCATTGCCAAATTAAAGGAAAACGTCGATACCTTACTGATTATCTCCAACAACCGTTTGTTGGAAGTCGTTGATAAGAAGACCCCTATGCTAGAAGCTTTCCGTGAAGCGGATAATGTGTTGCGTCAAGGGGTTCAAGGAATTTCTGATTTGATTACTGCACCAGGTTACGTGAACTTGGACTTTGCTGATGTGAAGACCGTTATGGAAAACCAAGGTACTGCTTTAATGGGTATCGGGGTTGCTTCTGGTGAAGAACGTGTAATTGAAGCAACGAAGAAAGCTATTTCTTCTCCATTGTTGGAAACCTCTATTGATGGTGCAGAACAAGTCTTATTAAACATCACTGGTGGCTTAGATATGACCTTGTTTGAAGCCCAAGATGCTTCTGATATTGTAGCCAATGCTGCAACTGGGGATGTAAATATTATCTTAGGTACTTCAATCAATGAAGAACTTGGCGATGAAATTCGCGTAACCGTGATTGCAACCGGGATTGATCCTACAAACAAAGAACCAAAAGGACGCTCTCGTCAAAGTCAAATCCACAGTGTTCCTCAAAAACCAGTTTTAGATATGGACCAAGCAAAACCAGCTACTGAAGAAGACAATGGTTTTGGTGATTGGGATATTCGTAAAGATCAACCAGTTCGTCAAAAAATTGATGATGCTCAATTCGATACGATTGAAAAAAAAGACTTCGAAACTTTTAACCGTGACGAAGTGAAATCAAATGATGATGATGAATTAAGCACACCACCATTCTTCCGTCGCAAACGATAAGAAAAATTGGAGGCAGAGCACATGATTTCTGAAAACTTGCGGGAGGTCCGACAAGAGATACAGAAGTCATGTGCTCTTGTTGCACGCCCAGAAACTAGCGTTACTTTAATCGGAGTTAGTAAAAATGCGACGGTTGAAGAGACACGGACGTTGGTAAATGCCGGAGTAACTCATCTTGGGGAAAATCGAGCTGATAAGTTTTTATTAAAAAAACAAGCATTAGCCGATATTCCTGAGATTACTTGGCATTTTATTGGTAATTTGCAACGGAGAAAGGTAAAATCGATAGTGGACGAGATTGACTATTTACACTCATTGGAAAGCTTATCCGTGGCCGAAGAGATTCAAAAGAGGGCCCAAAAAGAGTTGAAATGTTTTGTAGAAGTCAACGTTTCTGGCGAAAGTTCCAAACAAGGTCTTCCAGTTGTTGAAGTAGTGCCTTTTGTTACTGCTCTGTCTGGTTATGATAAAATAAAAGTAGTTGGTTTAATGACGATGGCGCCAATGGCATCGTCAGTTAAAGAGCAGCACCAAAACTTTTGTCAATTGGAAAATCTTAGAGCTGAAATTCAGAAATTAGCCCTACCCCAAGCGCCGTGTAACGAGTTAAGCATGGGTATGAGCAATGATTATCCTGTGGCCATTGAAGAAGGCGCCACTTTTATTCGTGTGGGAACGGCATTGTTCAAGGAGTAATTAAGGAGGAAACCAAAATGAATATCTTTAGCAGAGCTGCTGATTTTTTTGGCCTTTCAGAAACTGGTGACCTAGAGTATGAAATAGAAGCACCTGTGGTACAGCGTGTCGAACAACCGGTGGTCCAATCAGCACCAAAGAAGAAAGTAAAAATCAGTGAATCACAACAAAGCTTGTCAAAAGCAACACCCGTACAAGAAGAAAAGGTCGTTTCCATTCATCAAAATCCACGACCTACGCAACAAAAGAAAGCCATGCCTCGCACTAAAGGTGAGCCAGTGGTGAAAATTTCAATCCTAGAGCCACGGAATTACAACGAGATTCAAAGCATTGCTAAACGCTTGTTGAATAACGAAGCGGTTTTGATTAACTTCCATAAAGTGGAAGAAGACCAAGCACGTCGTATTGTGGACTTTTTGACTGGGACAGTCTATGCCCAAGATGGTGATATTACTCGGGTAGGAGACGAAATCTTTCTTTGCACGCCAAAAGAAGTAGCCGTGGAAGGTGTACAGGCACTATATGGTGAGCAAATGGCCTTTGAGGTCTAACAAAGGAGGAGTTAGCAATTATCTTTCGACTATTGAATTTATTTATTAGGGCTGTGGATTTATATTCCATGATCTTAGTAATTTATGCCTTATTATCTTGGATGCCTGGGGGCTATGAATCTGGGATTGGGCGACTGATGGCCAAAATTTGTGAACCATTTTTGAATCTGTTTCGCAAATTGCCGCTATCTTTTGGTCCAGTGGATTTCAGTATTATGATTGCCGTTTTGGCTTTGAATTTCGGCGGTCGGATTATTTATCAAGTATTATGGAATCTGGCTATTCGGTTATTGTATTAAATTGGGGAGGGGGAAGTGATTATGAATGCAAATGTCTATCAGCATTTTCGTCCAGAAGAACGTCCCTTTATTGATAGTGTCACGGATTGGATGGAGCAAGTTCAAATGCAGTACGCACCTTACTTAACTGATTTTCTTGATCCGCGGCAAGCTTACATCATGGAGACTTTAATTCGTCAAGAGACGGATTTGAAGTTTCGCTTTAATGGGGGTTATGAGGCAGCAGAGCGAGTGCGGTGTTTGATTTATCCCGATTATTATGAACCTACTGCAGCAGAATTTGATATTGAATTATTTGAAATTCATTATCCCATGAAGTTTGCTACTTTGGGCCATGGTCGTATTTTAGGTACTTTGGTTAACAGTGGGGTCAAACGGGAGTATTTCGGTGACATCATCAGTGATGGGCAGCGTTGGCAAATTTTTGTAGCCAAAGAAGTGGCTAGCTTCATAAAATTACAAGTGGAAAAAATGGGGAATATCACAGTTCGTTTGGAAGAACGAAACTATACGGATATTCTTACACCAATTGATGCTTGGACTATAGAAAAGATGACAGTGAGCTCACTGCGGCTAGATACGGTTATCTCTAGTGTCTATAATATTTCCCGGCAACGCTCAAAACAATTGATTGAATCTGGCAAGATTAAAGTAAATTGGACAGAGGAAACTCGACCAGACTTTTTGCTGGATTTATTGGATATTGTCTCGATTCGTGGCTTTGGTCGCATTCAACTCCAAGGACTAGAAGGCCAGACGAAAAAAGAAAAGATTCGTTTGGTGTTAGGGGTACTACGTAAATAAACTAACAAAGGCGGTAACAACTATGGCATTAACACCATTAGACATTAACAATAAAAGCTTCTCTACTAAAATGAGAGGGTACAACCAAGATGAAGTGGACGATTTCATGGATTTGGTAGGTCGTGATTACGAAGCAGCAGTTACCAAAAACCGGGAATTGGAAAAAGCATTAAAACATGCGGAAGAAAAATTGGAATACTTCAATGAGTTGAAAGACGCATTGAATCAATCCATTATCGTGGCTCAAGATACTGCGGATAAAGTAAAAACTTCTGCTTCAAAAGAATCAGAAGTGATGATTACTTCTGCCCAAAACAAATCAGACGACTTGATTTCTACAGCTGAAAAACGGGCTAGTGAATTAACAGCAGCGGCTGAAGCGAAGGCTAAAGAAATCTTAAACGACGCTACGGTGAACGCTCGTCAATTGGCTACAGAAACCAATGACTTGAAGACGAAGACCCGGGTTTTCCACCAAAATCTATCTTTAATGTTGCAATCTCAATTGGAAATGGTGAAAAGTCCAGAGTGGGATGAAATTTTGAAGCCATTTAACAGCTATGTCCAAGACGGTCATGAAGTTTTCAAAGAGCTTGTGGCAAAAGACCTTGACAATGAAGCGGAACCTGAAGTAAACTCGGAAGCAGAAACTAGCTCAGTTGAAGTGGTGGAAGCGACTGAGAAAGTTGTAGATTTAAAAGATGAGCAACCAGCTGAAGTAAAAGATTTAGAAGATGCCAAGAAACTTTTGGATAAAATCGACAAATAAGAAAGTAAAACAGAAAAGTCAAAGTCACCTTGTTAGCGAGCCGGTAGTTGGTGAGAGTCCGGTCAAGCTCTGTCTTTGAAAAGATCCTTTACTGCTCTTTGCAAATGAAGCGTTTAGTGGGTAGTTTGCAGCGGGTGACGCCGTTACACGTCACACAAGGAGGTTTTAACCTCGAACTTGGGTGGTACCACGACACGATCGTCCCTTTTAGGGAGTTCGTGTCTTTTTGTTTGCTATCAGATATTTTGGTTTTGAGAAAGGAAGAAAATAGATGAAGATGAAAGAAACCCTACATCTTGGTAAAACAGCTTTTCCTATGCGGGGAAATTTGCCTACAAGAGAAGCGCAGTGGCAAAAAGAATGGGAGGAAGCCGATCTTTATGGTCAACGCCAAAAATTAAATGAAGGCAAGCCTTCCTTTATCCTTCACGATGGACCTCCCTATGCTAACGGGAATATCCATTTGGGCCATGCTTTAAATAAAATCTCCAAAGATATTATCGTACGTTCCAAATCCATGTCCGGTTTTCGGGCACCTTATGTTCCTGGCTGGGATACGCATGGACTGCCAATTGAACAAGTTTTAGCCAATAAAGGGGTAAAACGCAAAGAAATGTCTATGGCAGAATACCGGGAAAAATGTAAAGAGTATGCTTTAAGCCAAGTGGACATGCAACGTAACGACTTTAAACGTCTGGGAGTTGCCGGGGATTGGGAACATCCTTATGTCACGTTAGATGCCTCTTATGAAGCAGCAGAAATTCGCGTCTTCGGTAAAATGGCGGAAAAAGGCTATATTTACAAAGGATTAAAACCAATTTATTGGTCACCATCTTCTGAATCTTCTCTAGCAGAAGCTGAAATTGAATACAAAGATGTGAAATCACCTTCCATCTATGTAGCCTTTAAAGTAGTAGAAGGCAATGACTTATTGGATCAAGATACTTCATTGATCATTTGGACCACCACACCATGGACCATTCCAGCAAACTTAGGGATTTCCGTAAATCCAAGTTTTGTCTATGTGCAAATTGAAGCTGATGGCAAAAAATATGTCGTGGCCAAAGATTTATTGGACACTGTAAAAGAAGCGATTGGCTGGGCTGATGTAGTAGTTCTAAAAGAATTCCCTGGTACAGCGATGGAAAATATGACCGCTAAACATCCGTTTTATGATCGAACTTCTCTAGTAATGGTTGGCGATCACGTGACTTTGGAGGCCGGTACAGGACTAGTGCACACGGCTCCAGGACATGGGGAAGATGACTATATCATCGGGAAAAAATATGGTTTAGATATTTTATCTCCCGTGGATGCTCGAGGTGTCTTCACTGAAGAAGCGCCTGGCTTTGAAGGGATTTTCTATGATAAGGCCAACCCAATGGTCACTGATTTATTGAAAGAAAAAGGGGCACTGTTGAAGTTAGACTTCTTCACCCATAGCTATCCTCATGACTGGCGGACGAAAAAACCGGTTATTTACCGGGCAACACCACAATGGTTTGCCTCCATTGATAAATTCCGCCAAGACGTACTAGAGGAAGTGGAAAAAGTAGATTGGGTAATTCCTTGGGGGAAAACTCGTCTATACAATATGATCCGTGATCGAGGCGACTGGGTAATTTCTCGTCAACGGGCTTGGGGTGTCCCATTGCCGATTTTCTATGCGGAAAACGGAGAGGCTATTTTAACGCCAGAAACCATTGAACATGTGGCTAAACTCTTTGAAGAACACGGTTCAAATATTTGGTTTGAAAAAGAAGCCAAGGACTTATTGCCAAAAGGATTTACACATCCAGGTTCACCAAATGGAGAATTCACCAAAGAAAAAGATATTATGGATGTTTGGTTTGATTCCGGTTCTTCCCATGAAGCGGTGTTGCGCAACCGTCCTGACTTGCACTTCCCAGCTGACTTGTACTTAGAAGGCTCTGATCAATATCGTGGTTGGTTTAACTCTTCAATCACTACAAGTGTTGCTATTAACGGAGTAGCACCTTATAAAGCAGTCTTGTCCCAAGGTTTTACATTGGATGGAGAAGGCCGTAAGATGAGTAAGTCTCTAGGCAATACCATTTCACCAGACAAAGTCATCAAACAAATGGGGGCAGATATTTTGCGTCTGTGGGTGACCAGTGTGGATACAGAATCTGATGTACGAGTTTCCATGGAAAACTTGAATCAAGTTTCTGAAGTGTACCGTAAAATCCGTAACACCATGCGCTTTTTATTGGCCAATACCACAGATTTTGACCCAGCAAAAGATACGGTGGCTTACGAAGACTTGCGCTCAGTGGACAAATACATGGTGGTACGCTTAAATGAAACCATCAAAACCATTCGTGACAAAGGGTACGACAAATATGATTTTGTGACAATTTACAAAACCGTCATGAATTTCATTACGGTAGAATTGTCTTCCTTCTATTTGGACTTTGCCAAAGATGTGGTCTACATCGAAGCTACTGATGCACCGGCTCGTCGTAGCATGCAAACCGTCTTTTATCAAACGGCGGTGGCATTGACTAAGTTGTTGACGCCAATCTTGCCTCATACAGCAGAAGAAATCTGGAGCTATCTGAAAGAAGAAGAGGAATACGTGCAATTGGCGGAATTCCCAGCTTATGAAGAGCATCCAAATCAAGGTGAACTGTTAGATACTTGGTCTGCTTTTATGGACTTTAGAGATAATGTCTTAAAAGCTTTAGAAGCTGCCCGAAATGAAAAATTAATTGGACGTTCTTTAGAAGCACAATTGACCATTTATCCTAATGAACAAGTCGCTACGTTGTTAAAAGCCGTGGATAGCGATTTGGCACAATTGTTGATCGTCTCTCCTGATTACTTGACGGTTCAACCTGCTGGCACTAAAGCTCCTGAAGCTGCCATGGTCTTTGAAGATGTGGCCTTGTTAGTAGAAAAAGCGCCTGGCGAAGTCTGCGAACGTTGCCGCCAAGTCAAAAAAGATGTGGGTAGCGATGAGAAATTACCAAGCTTGTGTGCAAGCTGTAGCGAAATCGTGGAAGAAAATTTCCCTGAAGCTGTGGCAGAAGGATTTGAAACAAAATAATTTATAATAAATTGCCTTGTTGTGAACTTTCCGTTTGCAACAAGGTTTTTTTGGATCCATGACTGTAGCAGCAATAAAGCGAACCCGTTTATCAACAAAAAAGTCCATATCGGAACGAAAGAGAAAAATTAACATGCCATGTTAGGAAATCGCTTGTTATCTTTGCATTTAAATGTAAGATAAGTTGCAAATGACGAACATTCGGCTTTGAAACTAGTCAGTCAGCACGAAAAAAGATTTACAACTTTTCCCAAACCATGTAAACTATTGAAAATTAGAATTTTCAGATTATTTTAGTGAAGAGGTGTCAGGATGAATCGAAAACCAGCAGATGACCAGTTAATGTACGATCCTGCTTTTGAAAAAGATGCCTGTGGAATGGGCTTTATCGCCCAAAAAGACGGCAAGAGCTCACATTTATTAGTACAACGTGCCCTGACCATGTTAGCCCGGATGAATCACCGAGGCGGAACCGGAGCAGAACCGGATACTGGCGATGGTGCCGGTATTTTAATGGCTTTACCAGACTCTTTCTTTCAAAAAAAAGCCCAAGAGGCCGGACTTACCCTGCCGAAAAAAGACGAATATGCGGTGGGGATGTTGTTTTTACCCAAAGAAGAAAAGAAAAAAGCGGACTTAACTAAGGCTTTAGTTCAGGATATATTTGCAGCTGGCTTTGATGTGCTTTGGACTCGGGATGTGCCTTTTAATTTTTATAACTGTGGTCCTGGAGCCCAAGCGGTGATGCCTAGCTTTTTGCAAGTTTTTATTGAAAAACCTCTGGATATAAAAGCTGGTCGTGACTTTGAAGACCACCTCTTTTCTCTGCGACGGAAACTAGAAAAAAGCTACGATGCTAATGAAGTTTCCCTTTGCAGTCTCTCATCAAAAACCATCGTCTATAAAGGCATGCTTCACGCTTATCAAGTGGCGGAGTTTTTCCCCGATTTAGTGGACCCGGCTATGAAGACAAGCATTGCCTTAACTCATTCCCGCTTTTCAACCAATACTTTTCCTAGTTGGGATCGGGCTCAACCGTTCCGCTTTTTGGCTCACAATGGAGAAATCAATACTTTACGGGGAGCCGAAAACTGGATGCACAGCCATAAAATTGAAATCTACAATGAGGACAATTCCGATTCGGCTAAATTGGAAAACTGTCTGGAGTACTTGTATCGCAATGGGCGGGATATTCCCCACGCGTTGATGATGTTAGTACCGGAAGCCTGGTCCAAACAGACCAATTTGTCGCCAGAATTGACTGCTTTTCACGAATACAATGCCAGCTTTATGACCCCTTGGGATGGACCGGCAGCTTTGTGTTTTACCGATGGGGAAATTGTGGGGGCAGCTTTAGATCGAAACGGTCTGCGGCCATCTAGGTATTCCATCACCGAAGACGGCTTTGTAATTGTGGCTTCTGAATCAGGAGTCGTGGATTTAGCGCCTAACACGGTGATTGAAAAAGGGGTTTTAGGTCCGGCCAATTTGTTCTTGGTGGACACAACTTGCGGGAAAATTTTCCGCAATGACGAATTAAAAGACAAATACGCTAAGGCGAAACCTTACGGGAAATGGTTAGCTAAAAATCGCTTAGAGTTAAGCAGTTTAACAAAACAAGCGTCAGTGAAACGGTATTTTGAAAAAGATGAACGTCAGCGATTGTGGAAGTTAAATGGCTATACCGATGAAATGATCCGCACGGTGATTGCACCTATGGCTCAAAAAGGGGAAGAACCAGTAATTTCCATGGGTTATGATGCTCCTTTGGCAGTTTTAAGTGAGCGGCCTCAGTCCTTATTTACTTATTTTAAACAGCAATTTGCCCAAGTGACCAATCCGCCAATTGATGCTATTCGTGAAGAAGTAGTGATTGGCACGGAGCTCTTTTTAGGCCGGGATGGGGATATTAAACAAGATCTAGCCGATAACTGTCGCAAGTTAAAGGTCAATAGTCCGATTTTAGCCACTGATGATTTTGAGAAATTATTAGCCCTTAATAAAGGTCTCCAAAAAACTGGTGTTCAATCAATTTTATACACTCGGGATACCGACAATCCTAATCGTCTGCAACAAGCCTTAGAAGTCCTTTTCAAAGAAGCAGAAGCTCAAGTGGATGCTGGGGTATCGATTCTCGTTTTAAGTGACCGTAATCAAAAAGAAGGCCAGCTAGCAATTCCCATTTTATTGGCAGTTTCCGGCTTGTATAACTATCTGGTGAAGCAAGGCAAAGGTTCTGCGGTCTCCTTAGTGGTGGATTCAGCGGAAGTTTGCGAAGTTCATCATTGTGCGACTTTAATAGGGTATGGCGCCAGTGCGATCCATCCTTATTTAGCGTATGCTACGCTTGGGGTTTATCAATTGGAAGACAAAGCGGAAAACTATCGCAAAGCTTGTGAAAAAGGCTTAGTCAAAGTGATGTCTCGCATGGGGATTTCCACCGTGGCGGGCTATCAAGGGGCTCAATTATTTGAAGCACTGGGGATTTCCAGTCAAGTTACAGAGCGCTACTTTACAGGCACCACATCTCGTATTGGCGGGTTAAACTTAACACAAATTGAAGCAGAACAAGAAAAACGCTATCAGGATGCTTTTGGCAGTCATGGGCAAGACTTTTTGGCTTCAGGAGGTAGTTTCCAATACAAAGCGGATGGAGAACATCATTTGTACAATCCCAAGACGATTTACAATTTCCAAAAAGCGGTACGTACAGGGGACTATGAGTTATACAAAACTTATGCTGAGGCAATCAATGAAGAGGCTTTGACCAATCCTACTACTTTACGAGCGATGTGGGAGTTTCAAGGAGGCAACGCCATTCCTTTAGCTGAAGTAGAACCGGTAACCAGTATTGTGAAACGCTTTAAAGTCGGGGCGATGTCTTATGGCTCGCTAAGTGAAGAAGCCCATAAGTGTTTAGCGGAAGCGATGAATTCCATTGGAGCGAAATCAAACTCTGGTGAAGGTGGCGAAAACCGGGATCGCTTCAATCCTACAGCTGACGGACGGAATTTTAACAGTAAAATCAAACAAGTGGCGTCTGGCCGCTTTGGGGTCAATGCAGAGTACTTAATGAGCGCCGAAGAGTTGCAAATTAAAGTCGCCCAAGGAGCGAAACCTGGTGAAGGGGGACAATTACCGGGAAATAAAGTCTTTCCTTGGGTCGCTGAAATTCGGGGTTCTACTCCTGGGGTTCGTCTGATTTCACCACCACCTCATCATGATATTTATTCTATTGAAGATTTAGCTCAGCTGATTTACGACTTAAAAGCCATCAATCCTTATGCACGGATTAACGTTAAATTGGTTTCTTCCACTGGAGTCGGGACAATCGCTACCGGGGTTGTCAAAGCGGGGGCTGACGTGGTAGTAATTGCTGGCTACGATGGCGGAACCGGGGCTTCACCACGAAATTCGGTGCGAGATGCCGGACTGCCATTGGAAATGGGCTTAGCAGAAGCCCACCAAACCTTAGCTTTAAATAAATTGCGACAACGAGTGACACTAGAAACCGATGGCAAGCTGATGAGTGGACGAGACATTGCCATTGCTACTTTGTTAGGCGCTGAAGAATACAGCTTTGCCACCTTAGCTTTAGTAGCCATTGGTTGTGTGATGATGCGGGTTTGTAGTTTAAACACTTGTCCAGTAGGGATTGCCACTCAAGATCCAAAATTGCGTCAGTTTTTTGCCGGCAAACCGGAATACGTGGTCAATATGATGTACTTTATGGCAGAAGACTTGCGAGAAATCATGGCAGAACTAGGCTTTAAAACCATTGATGAAATGGTAGGGCACACGGAAGTCTTAAAACCCCGCTTTGTGGCGAAAGGCAAGGCGAAATCTTTAGACTTTAGCAAAATGTTGGGAACCACCATTGGCATTGAGCGGAAGACTGTGGATCCCTTTTTGGAAAAACGGCAATGGCCGGAACTGGATCAATTTGCCAAAGGAGCCATTGAAAATAAACAGCCAGTGAGTGTAAGCAATGCCATTAACAACGTACAGCGTTCGGTGGGTGCCCGTATGGCAGGCTGGTTGGCAGAACGCTTCGGCAATTACAACTTGGATCCGGGGCTTTTGAACTACACTTATACAGGAATTGCCGGCCAAAGTTTTGGTGCTTTTACTGTCCAAGGCATGGAATTAAAACTGATTGGAGAAGCCAATGACTATGTAGGCAAGGGCTTAAGTGGGGGACGTTTGATTATCTTGCCTCCAGAAGATGCTGCTTATGATGTGGAAAATTCACCAATTGTAGGTAATGTGGCTTGTTTTGGTGCCAGTCGTGGAGAAGGATTTTTCCGGGGCTTAGCGGGAGAACGTTTCTGTGTCCGCAATAGTGGAGCCAAAGTAGTTGTTGAAGGCGTAGGCGACAACGGCTGTGAATATATGACCGGTGGCGTGGCGGTAATTTTAGGTAAAGTAGGCCGGAATTTTGCTGCTGGTATGAGTGGTGGTGTAGCTTATGTTTACGATCCTGAGCAGACCTTTGCTGCTAAATGCAACAGAGAAATGGTGGATTTATATGCTCTTAAAGAAACTTCAGGAGATGAAGTCTTAGAAGAGCTGTTAGCCCAACACTTACACTTTACGGACTCTATAAAAGCAAAGAAAATTTTGGACAATTGGGAAGTAGAACAACAAAACTTTGTGAAAGTTTATCCAAAAGAATACCATGCGGTTCAAGATGCCATGGTGGAATTTGGTGAAGCGGGCTTTGCTGGTTTGGAACAAGTCACCAAAGCCTTTGAAAAAGTTACCGGACAAATCCCAGTAGCCCTTGGAAAGGAGGGACGCTAAGATGGCAGATCCATTTGGCTTTTTAAAATATCCGAGAGTGGATAATCCTTATCGTCAAATCTCAGAACGGATTGGAGATTGGCAAGAACTCCAAATTCCATTAGAGGAGAAAGAGCGGCGAAAACAAGCTGCTCGCTGTATGAATTGCGGGATTCCTTTTTGTCATTCTGGGAGTTTTTACGGTAGCCAGCGCGCTGTTTCCGGCTGTCCCAACGATAACTTGATTCCTGAATGGAATGACCTCTTGTATCAAGGACAAGTTCAAGCCGCCTTTGAGCGCTTGGCCAGAACCAATCCTTTACCGGAAATGACCGGGCGAGTGTGTCCTGCTCCTTGTGAAAAAGGCTGTACCGAGTCTTTAAATGGGGATGGTGTGACGATACATGATAATGAGCGCTATATCATTGACCAAGCCTTTGAAGCCGGTTGGGTCAAAGCAGAGGGACAACCTGGTGTGGCCACTGGCTTTAAAGTCGCAATTGTCGGATCTGGTCCGGCAGGGCTTGCTGCGGCTTGGCGTTTAAATCAATTAGGCCATCACGTTACTGTATTTGAACGCAGTGATCGTTTTGGTGGTCTCTTGATGTATGGGATTCCCAATATGAAACTGGATAAAGATATCGTGCAACGACGGATTGATTTAATGGAAGAGTTAGGCATTGCCTTTGTGGCGAATACAGAGGTTGGGGTAGACATTAGTTCAGAAGAATTAAGTCAACAATTCGACCGGATTATTTTGGCTACTGGGGCGAGTGTCCCTCGAGATTTACTGGTGAAAGGGCGCCAGTTGCAAGGAATTCAATTTGCGGTGGACTACTTAACGGAAGTGACCAAAGACGTGTTAAAACACGGCAAAGATGCCACTTCTAAAAAATTAGCCGGCAAACACGTCATTGTGATTGGCGGAGGAGATACCGGTAACGACTGTGTAGGCGCGGCTATTCGCCAAGGAGCCAAAGAGGTTCGCCAGTTGGAAATCACTCCAGAATTACCAACTAAACGAACGGCATCGAACCCTTGGCCAGAATATCCTTTTGTGGATAAAGTAGGATATGGACAAGCAGAAGCCCAAGCAGTTTACGGCAGACCGGTTTCACAATACAGCACCTCTACCACTGGTTTTATTGGAGCGGAACGAGGACAGGTGATTGCCGTGGAAACGGTGAAAGTAGATGAACAGTTTCAACCGATTGCCGGTACTGAAGAAGTCTTTAAAGCAGACTTGATTTTATTGGCCATGGGCTTTACCGGAGCGGAACAAGCCTTGTTTGAAGCCTTTGATATTAAAGAAATAATGGATGATTACACCACCAATAACGAGCGAGTTTTAGTGGCAGGGGATGCCAAACGAGGACCAAGCTTAGTCATTTGGGGGATTCGAGAAGGACGTAAAGCGGCAGAAAAAGTCGATGCTTCCTTACGGTCATTGATTTATCAGTAGTTTATCTGGATAAAAAAAAGAGCAGGCTAACCGATGTTTTTCCCTCGGTGGCCTGCTCTTTTTGTGTCTTTAGTTTGTGTGTTGTGATTATAACAAGTCCCGTTCTCGGTACCATTCTTCTGGTTGCCAAATCCATTCAAAGCCATCTTTTTTTACCAGTTCAAAAGCGGCCTCAGGACCCATTGTACCGGCTTTGTAGTTAGGAAAGTCGGGTTTTTGTTCATCCCAAGTCTTGCGAATGGCATCCACAATGCGCCAAGATTGAGCGACTTCATCCCAATGGGTAAAGTTGGTAGAATCCCCGTTTAAGGCATCTAAAATCAAGCGTTCATAGGCTTCAGGACTATTTTCCACGGTTTCAGCACTGTGACGATAGTCTAATTTCACCGGCGTTGTCTTAAAGTCAGGGCCGATTTCTTTGCCATTTAAAGTCAGACTAAAGCCTTCTGTAGGTTGAATGTAGATGGTGAGCACGTTTTCTGGTAATTGCCGTTCCTCACAGTCTTTGTGCACATCGGTTTTAAAAAGATTAATGGGAACTTGCTTAAAGACGATGTTAATCCGAGTACCTTTTTCTGTTAGGCGCTTGCCGGTACGAATGTAAATCGGCACGCCAGACCAGCGGAAGTTGTCCACGGTAAAGCGTCCTGCCACAAAGGTTTCCGTGGTGGAATCAGCGGCCACGTTGGCTTCTTCGCGATAACCGAGAAATTCATTGTCTTCTAGTTTGCCCGCTGCGTATTGCCCGCGAACGAAATAGCGATTGACTTCTTCTGGCGTGTAAATGCGTACCGCGTTTAACGCTTTGATTTTTTCTGCTCGAATCTCCTCATCAGAAAAAGCAGCTGGCGGTTCCATTAACAATAAGGAAAGAATCTGTAAGATATGATTTTGAACCATATCTTTTAAAGCGCCGCTCTTGTCATAATAGCCGCCGCGGTCTTCCACGCCTAAACTTTCCGCTAAATTAATTTGCACATTGGCAATGTAGCGGTTGTTCCACATGGATTCAAAAAGATTATTGCCAAAACGGATGGCAGAAATATTTTGAATCATTTCTTTGCCTAGATAATGATCAATTCGATAGACTTCTGATTCGGTAAAAGTAGCGGTGATTTCATCATTTAACGTGGTGGCACTGGCTAAATCAGAGCCAAAAGGTTTTTCAATCACCACTCGATGGAAACCACTGGTATCGGTCATTTTTTGAGCTTTTAATTCTTTGACAATCACACCAAAGAAAGAGGGCGACATAGCCAAGTAAAAGAGGCGGTTGCCTTTTAGTTGGTATTTTTCATCTAAAGAATCGCTGAGTTTTTTTAATGTAACGTAATGCTCAGGATCTTGTACATCGTGGGCTTGGTAGTAAAAATGACTAGTGAATTTTGCCACTTCTTGACTATCAGCTTCTAAATCGCTGATGGAATCTGCGACAACGCTACGGAAATGTTCGTCACTCCATTCTCTCCGGGCGGTCCCAATAACCGCAAAATGCTCTTGCAAATCGCCTTTACGATATAAACGAAAAAGAGAAGGGTAGAGCTTGCGATAAGCTAAATCCCCGGTGGCACCAAATATAGTAAACAGCACGTTATTTTCAGCCATTGTTTTCATCTCCTTTGATTTGATCCACAAAGATGGTCATTGCGGCTTTATGACTTACAGAACAGCTTTGCTTTTGATTGGTAATGGTAATGGGTCCTTCGTAGGCACCTTTGTTTTCAATGGTGTAACAATCACCAATTTGAATGCCCAAAGATACGAGATAGTCCAATAATTCCTTTTCATCTAAAACACGAGCGATACGAATGTTGTCGCCCACTTCGTATTCCGCTAAAGTAAGGCGGTTAATTTCTTGTACTTTTTCTTGAGCGCTAGGGATTACGCCACCATGGGGACATTGTTTTGGATCGCCTAAGTAGTCGGCTAAGCTTTGGACTAATTTTTCAGAGGTGACATGTTCTAGGACTTCTGCATCATCATGGACTTCATTCCAGGTATAATTCAAGTGCTCCACTAGAAAGACTTCCCACAATCGGTGTTTTCGCAAAAGATCGCTTGCAGAAACTAAACCGGCTTCAGTGAGTTGCACCCCTTGATAAGCTGTATGGGCCACCAGACCTTCTTTAACCAGCTTGCTTAACATTTCGCTAACAGAAGCAGCTGAAACCGATAAGCCTGCTACGATTTGTTTATTGTTGATTTTTTGCTGGTCTCCCCCTAATTCTAAAATCAGTTTTAAATAATCTTCCCGATTGGGTGTCACCGACCTCATTCCTTTCCAGTGAGCCTGACAATTAAAATTAGGTGTTCCTAGTTTTGTTGTCGACACTGTCAATTTTACCAAAAAAAAGAAAGAATGGCTATTTATCATGACTGAGTAGGGGTTGCTTGCAACAAAAAATCCGCGACTAATAAAGTCCCGGATTTTTAATCATTGAGGATAATGCTTATGCCCAATCTCCGTTGCGGAAGACTGGTACCACAGTACCGTCAGCTTTAATGCCATCGATATTCATTTGATCTGAACCTACCATAAAGTCCACATGGGTGTGGCTGCGGTTTAAGCCCGCGTTGGCTAATTCTTCTTCACTCATTTCAGTGCCACCTGCTAGATTAAAGGCGTAAGCCGAACCAAAGGCTAAGTGATTTGAGGCATTTTCATCAAAGAGTGTATTGAAGAAAATAATACCCGATTGAGAAATAGGGGATGGGTCTGGCACTAAGGCAACTTCGCCTAAGTGTTTCGCTCCTTCATCCGTATCCAATAATTTGGCAAGCACGTCTTGTCCTTTCTCAGCGGAAAAGTCAACTACTTTCCCATCTTTAAAAGTGAATTTCATACCTGAGATGATATTTCCTGCATAGCTCAATGGTTTGGTGCTAGAGATCACACCATCTACTCGACGACTGTCTGGAGCAGTGAAGACTTCTTCTGTAGGCATATTGGCCATGAATTTTTCACCCCGGCTATTAAAACTGCCAGCGCCTTCCCAGAGGTGATTTTCAGGCAGGCCAATTACGATATCAGTGCCAGGGGCAGTATAGTGTAAGCTAGTGAATTGTTCTTTGTTTAATTCCGCTGCTTTTTCTGCTAGTTTGGCGTCATGGGCTTTCCAAGCCGCTACGGGATCATCACTGTAAATTCGCGTGGTTTTGAAGATTTCATCCCAAAGTTTTTCTTGCGCTGCAACAGCTTCTAATTCAGGGAAAACTTTTTGCGCCCATTCTTTTCCTGCTGCGGCAACCACTGTCCAGCTAATTTTATTGGCTTGGGTTGCTTTGCGAATATTGGCTAAAGCTTTTCCGCTGGCTTGTTGGTAGCTAGCTACGCGATCGGCATCAGTACCAGCTAAAGCGTCAGGACCAGAAGAAACCACACTAATCCGGCTCGCTCCTTTGGCAAGCCAATCATCCCCGCGATCCACGATGTATTGTGGTAAATCTGTTAAGCGATCCTCTGCGGCATACAGGAAGAACTCTTTATTAATTGCATCATCACTCCACTGCAAAATGACCTCTGCTGCGCCTAGCTCATAGGCTTTTTTAGTGATTAAGCGAGCTAGGGGTGCTTGGTCTACGGCAATAGATAAAACCACAGTATGGCTTTTCTCTACATTAACCCCAACTTCTACGATTAATTGGGCGTATTTTTCTAAGTTTTGTTCAAAAGTTGTGTTTGGCATGGTATCCCTCCGAGTTTGAATATTCTAAACATAATTATGATAACATCCTGACAATAGAGAAACAACTAGTTGGATTGGGAAAGTGATTTGTCAAAAACTACTTTTTTACGGTCTAGATAACATGAAAAAGCAAAATTAAATGACGAAAATCACAAACTGTTTTTGAGTTTGAAAAAAAAACATGGTACAATAATGATAACGAAAAAGTATGACAAGAAGTACATAAACGATAGGGAGAACGATTATGGCAAGAAAGAAGACAATAACAAGAGAGCAAATTTTGGATGCGGCTTACACCGTCGTTTCCACTGAAGGCTTTTCCCGGTTTACTGCCCGGAATATTGCTGCGAAGATGAACTGCTCCACCCAACCGATTTATTTGGAATTTCAGAACATGGAAGATTTAAAAATGGCTTTGATAAAAAAAGTTCATGACCATTTAGCAACGGATGTATTTCCCGTGGAACACACTGGAAACAAAGTGTATGACCTGGTTTTAAATTACGTGGGCTTTGCCACTAAAGAACGTCGCCTGTATCGTGCAATGTACTTGGAAGAGTACGGCGGTGGCCAAGAAATGCAGGAGTTTTCTTATAACTACTACAAAAACTTGGTAAAAGCAGAACCTCGTTTCAAAGACTTAACCGACGAACAAATTGATTCACTGCACATGGGGATTTGGATTGTAGCCACAGGGATTGCAGCCTTGATGTCTTCAGGAATTATCCAACCTACAGAAGAAGAAATCATTCGCTTGGTGGAAGAAAGCATGGAAAGCATTTTGTCCATGGAAGAACCAATTAAGCTTTCCTAAGCAAAAAGCAAACAACCGGCAGTCACCAGACTGTCGGTTTTTACTTGCGATACAAAGCTAGTTGGGTTATGAACTTATGCCCATTCGAAAAATGGGGAAATCTTGGCATCTTTTACTTGAGAGAAAGATGTTAAAATTTGACGTTCTAGCTTAGTCTTTACTAGCATAATCGAACAAGTTGTCTTTTATTTTATCCTGCTGCTTAAAAAAAACTTCTTTTCTTAAGGAGTAAAAGAGGGAGATTGGCGTAAATCTCTGGCCTATGATAGAATAAGAACGATTTTATAAGAGGAGAATGAGGTAAATATGATAACATTGAAATCACCAAGAGAAATTGAAACTATGCGGGAATCCGGCGCACTTTTAGCTGATGTACATATCCATTTACGCGATTTTATCAAACCTGGTATCACCAGTTGGGATATTGAAGTTTTTGTTCGCAACTATATTGAAAGCCACGGGGGCATTGCCGCTCAAATTGGCTTTGAAGGCTATGAATACGCAACTTGTATCAGCATAAACGATGAAATTTGTCACGGTTTTCCCCGGAAAAAAGCCTTGAAGAGTGGCGATTTAGTCAAAGTCGACATGTGTATCGATCTTCATGGGGGGATTTCTGATTCTTGTTGGGCTTATGTAGTAGGAGAAAGCACACCGGAAATTGACAATTTGATGGCAGTGACCAAAAAAGCTTTGTACTTAGGAATTGAACAAGCTCAAGTAGGCAAGCGGATTGGGGACATTGGCCATGCGATTCAAACTTATGTCGAAGGTGAAAATCTTGCGGTTGTTCGGGACTTTATCGGTCATGGAGTAGGGCCTACGATTCACGAAGAACCTGCTGTGCCTCATTATGGGGAAGCAGGCAAAGGTTTGCGCTTGAAAGAAGGAATGGTCATCACCATTGAACCCATGGTAAACACTGGGACTTGGAAGATGAAATTAGATCCTAATGGTTGGACTGCTTATACCTTAGATGGTGGTTTGAGCTGTCAGTATGAACACACGATTGCGATTACGAAAGAAGGGCCAGTTCTCTTGACTTCTCAAGGGGTAGAAGGCACGTATTAAAAAGGGGAATGTCCATGAATTGGCTGCGAAAAATTCGTCAAAATGAAGAGCTTAAAAGGCTGCTCACGATTAGCAAACAGCGCTTTTCTGACGCAGAGCTAGGCAATAGCAGTGTGGTAGTTGCTTATTATTTATTGCTCTCCTTATTTCCTTTGTTAATTGCAGTGGGCAACCTCTTACCTTTTTTTCAGATTGATCCTAATAGCATCTTGCCCTATTTAAAAAATGTCATGCCAGGAGAGATTTATACTTTTTTGGGACCAGCCATTCACAGCTTGTTGACCCAAGGTTCTGGAGGCTTATTGTCTATTTCGGCATTGGCAGCAGTTTGGTCAGCGAGTAAAAGTATCAATGCCCTACAAGGTGCTATGAACAAAGCCTATGGTGTGGATAATCGGGACAATTTTATTGTGGTACGTATTGTTTCAGTGCTGATTTTACTTTTGTTATTAGCTGGTGGCCTAAGTGCTACATTGGTCCTTGGGGTGGGCAAGGCGGTTTTAGATGCGCTACAGCCGATTTTCGGCTTTTCCGGGGATATTATCAATACGTTTCAAACCTTTAAATGGCCAGCCACAATTTTGGCTTTATTGCTGATTATGACGGTTATTTATTGGTTAGTCCCCAATGCCCGGGTGCGTTTTGTTTCGGCTTTTCCTGGCGCTGTGGTTGCCACTTTAGGCTGGTTATTATTGGGTCAGTTATTTGGCTTATACACTCGTTTTTTTGCCGCCAAAGTCAGCGGGTATCAAATTATCGGAAGTTTTATTGTCTTGATGATCTGGTTGAATTTAGCTGCTGGAATTACGTTGTTTGGTGGCATTATTAATGCGATTATTGCCACTTATCGTTCCGGGGGAAATGTGGAAAAGCGTCATGGCCCCATTACGCGAATAACGAATAAGCTGAGAACTCGGATTAAGCAAAAAGTCTCTTCAAAAAAAGACTAGAAAGTGAGACATGCTTGTGCCTTATTTTGCCTATACCTTTATTTTGCAATTTTTTATCACCTTAATTGCTGCTTTGATTTTGACACCGATTGTCAGATTCATCGCCTTTCGCATTGGGGCAGTAGACATGCCCAATGCCCGACGCATCAATAAGAAACCCATGCCTTCTGCTGGCGGTTTGGCCATTTTTTTGGCTTTTTCTCTGTCGGTTTTGTTTGGCTTTCAAGAAATTGAGCTTTTTAAAGTCACATGGCCCATTGTTCTCGGTGGCGCCATCGTCGTGATTACCGGTCTATTGGATGATATATTTGAGTTGAAGCCTTGGCAAAAACTTGTGGGAATTACATTGGCTGCTTTAGAAGCTTATTTTGTAGCGGGAATTGAGATGGATAGCATCAGTTTTCCTTTCTTTGGTTGGAAATGGGAGTTGGGCTGGCTCAGTTTACCGGTGACGATTATTTGGATTTTGGCTTTGACCAATGCGGTGAATTTGATTGATGGCTTGGACGGGTTAGCTGCCGGGGTGTCAATCATTGGTTTAATTACATTAGGGATTATTTCTTTCTTCTTTTTACTACCCAATGACAGTCTTTATACCACCATTATTATTTTCACATTGGTGGCAGCCATTGGTGGTTTTATTCCGTACAATTTCTTTCCCGCCTCGATTTATCTCGGGGATACTGGGGCATTGTTTTTAGGTTATATGATTTCCATTGTTTCGATGACGGGCTTGAAAAATGCTACTTTTATTTCGATTTTGACGCCCATGTTGATTTTAGGTGTACCCATTACGGATACAGTCTATGCGATGATTCGCCGGAAATTTAATAAGCAAAAAATTTCTTCTGCGGATAAAATGCACTTACATCATCGCTTGATTTCCATCGGCTTTACCCATCGAGGTGCGGTACTGACGATTTACGCCTTGGCCTTAGTCTTTTCTTTTATCGCCTTGTTGATGAATTACGCTAGCACCACAGCTATGATTCTTTTGATTATTGCTACCATGATTGGCTTAGAGTTATTTATTGAAGTCATCGGGCTGGTAGGAGAAAATCGGCAACCTTTGATTAAACTGTTGAAATTTATTGGCAATCGTCAATATCGTAATGAAGTATTGCATCGAGAAGAACCTCCTGAGAGCTGTGAGGAACCAGCGCAATCAGAAGAATTAGGCAATACGAAAGAATTCAAAACAGATGAATTGGTCAAACGCCTGAGAAAATTGGGCATGGTAGAACCAGATGACTCAGAGCCTAAAGCTCCGGAGTTAAAAGAACCGACAAAAGGGGAAGAAAAAACCTACGCTACCCGTTCTAAGCGTCATAAAAAATAATTAAAAGCCGATCGTCTTCTTAGTTTAGAAAAGATGATTGGCTTTTCTTTGCTTTATCTCCTTTTTACGATTGAGTTTATAAGATGGACGGAACGATTACCACTTCACAGGTTACTTGGTTTTTCAAGAATGCTCCCTTTTCTTTAAGAGAAGTGATACAATAGCAACTGATTTCCTTGTGAGGAGGTAAACTTATGTCAAACGGAGCATTGCAAATTTCTCAGCTGTGTTATCAAAATGCAACGAAGGAAATTTTAACCGATATCAACTTAACCCTAGCGCCTAATCAAATCTATAGCGTAATCGGTCCTTCCGGGGCGGGTAAGACCACGTTGATAAAAATTTTAGCTGGTTTATTAACACCTACTTCGGGACAGCTGACTTTAGGAGAAAAGAGCTATCACCCAAAGGAACATCCCATTGCTTTAGTACCTCAAGATTATGGCCTTTTGCCTTGGCAAAAAGCGTATACCGCTGTTAAAGAAGCCATGAAAATCAGCAAAGGGCACTTAGAAAAAACAGATCTAGCGGAAATTGATCAGCTTTTTTGTGATATGGATTTAGTGGCAGAAAAAAATCGTTATCCCCGCCAGCTTTCCGGTGGTCAAAAACAGCGAGTGGCCATTGCCCGGGCTTTTGCTTGTGAAAGTGAACTGCTTTTGATGGATGAACCTTTTTCAGCATTAGATGCGCTTAGTCGGGTGAAAGCACAAGAGTTGTTTATCACCAATTGGTTAAAACATCCTACCACCACGGTTTTGATTACCCATGATGTAACGGAGGCGTTGTTAATTGGCCACCAAGTAATTTTAATGGGGAAAGATCCTGGAGTAGTTAAAGAAGTGAGTTCGTCTCCTGTGCAAGACAAAAAACAGTTGGCGAAAGCTTTAGATAGCGGTCTTTTAGAAG
>NZ_JBCOJC010000034.1:0-28556 GCF_040925905.1 Enterococcus sp. 2201sp1_2201st1_C11_2201SCRN_220225 | reverse complement strand
AGGCTATATTTATAAACTAAAAGATGAACGAGATCATAAAGAAAGACAGCAATTACAAGAAGCGGGGGATGAAAATGGATAAACCAGTAGCGTTGAACTTAGAGATGATTGTGACCATTGTGGATCGAGGAGTAGGAGACGATGTAAATGAGTACTCCAAAAAAGCGGGGGCAAATGGTGGTACAATTATTCATGGAAAAGGTACGAGTACGAAAGAAAAAAATCGCTTTTTCGGGTTGGAAATCGAGCCAGAAAAAGACATTGTTTTAACCTTGGTTCCTGATACGCTAACAGCTGCCGTGATGGATGCGATTGGGAAAGGATTGAAAATTGATAAGCCAGGGAATGGTATTTGTTTTTCCATTGATATTGATAAGGTAATGGGAATTACCGCGATTAATTCTTATCGAAAAGTAGTGGAGATGGAGACATTTTTGGATAATGAATAATAGAATCATGTATAGAAAAAACGGAGCAGCTCAAGACTGCTCCGTTTTTGGTATTTCTTGTTCTTGGGCGAGTTTCCGCAGTTGCTTCATAGCTTTTAAATAAGAGTACAGTAAGACCGCAACAGAGCCCGCCCAAGCTAGTGGTGAAGCTAAGACTGCTCCGGGATAGCCTAGTAACTGGGTTAAGAAAATTGCAGCAAAGGCCCGCATTATCAATTCCATAATACCCGCAATAGTAGGTACCTTTGCTTGACCGAGGCCTTGTAAGGTATAACGCAAAATAAAGAGAATCGCCAGTATCCAGTAAAGACTGGCAGTAATATTGAAGTAAGTTTGGGCTAATTCAAAGACCTTAGTTTCTTTAACATTTACAAATAAAGCTACGAAGTTTTTGCCAAAAACGATTACCGCAATCCCGGCTACAATACTAAAGCCAATACTCATGGTCAAACATTGGCGAACCCCTGTGAGGATTCGTTGGTATTGCTTGGCACCAAAGTTTTGTCCAGTGAAGGTAGCCATGGTTACACCAAAGGACATCATTGGTTGGGTGGCAAATTGATCGATTCGTCCCGCTGCAGCTTGGGCAGCTACTACATCGGTACCTAAACTGTTTAGGGCTGTTTGCAAAATCACTGTGCCAATGGCAATGATGGAGGATTGAAAAGCCATAGGTAAGCCGGCATTCAAATGAGTGAGATAATCCTCCTTGGCCAATTTAAAGTCCTCTCTTTTTAGCTGCAAAAGGGGAATTCGTCGCAAAATATAGATGTAGCACATTAAAGAGGAACTAAATTGGGCAATCAATGTGGCCCAGGCCGCTCCTGCAACGCCCATGTGAAAACTTTTAATAAAGACTAAATCGAGAATCACATTAATAATTACCGCTAAAATCAAGAAAAACAATGGAGTGCGGCTGTCTCCTAAGGCCCGAATCATATTGGAAAGGAGGTTAAAAGCCATGGCTGCAACCATTCCACCAAGGATAATAGAAATAAATGCTTTAGCTTGGGGATAAATATCGGTTGGGGTTTGCATCAAATGAAGCAATGGATCGATGAGTAATAAACTCAAGACAGTTAAAATCAAAGTCACCACTAAACTGATTAAAACACTAACGGCAAAGCTGCGTTTTACGCCTCGATAGTCTTTGGCTCCGTAACGTTGGGCGGTGATAATGGAAAGACCAGCACTTAATCCTTGAGCAAAACCGATAATCAAAAAGGTGATACTCCCTGTGGAACCTACCGCAGCCAGCGCCTCTTTTCCTAGGGTTTGACCAACGATAATCATATCCACCATATTATAAAATTGTTGAAAGACATTTCCCACTAGAAGGGGAATCGTAAATAGTAAGATTAGTTTGGCAGGGCTGCCTTTAGTTAAGTCGCGCATTTGTTTTACTCCCTTGATGTTTTACGAACTTGCATTAGTCTAGCATACTCTTTGTTTGAAAAATATGGAATATCTTATGATTTTTCTTGTGTTTTTTTATGGAAATCATGAAAATAGGGGAGCTTTTTTCAGGAAAGCACATCTCTTCATGACAATTCTCCGAAAAACTGTAATAATAGAAAGGACAGGAGGGAAAAAGATGCAATTGGTATTAATTCGTCACGGGGAAAGTGAAGCAAACTTTCAAAATTATTGGACTGGTTGGCTAGATGTTCCCTTGACATCAAAAGGGCGTTTACAGGCTCAGCAAGCAGGAGAGAAAATCAAATCTGCAAAAATTGAATTTGATCAAGCGTATACCTCCGTATTACAACGGTCGTTAATTACTTGCCAAGAAGTACTAGAATCTTGTGATCAACTGTGGATTCCCACAGAAAAAACGTGGCGCTTAAATGAACGGCATTACGGAGCACTAGTAGGAAAAAATAAAGACGAGATGAAGAGACAGTTTGGGGAAGAACAAGTCAAACGTTGGCGACGGGGCTTTTATCAGCTACCACCCTTCGTAGAACAAAATCACTTTGATCGTCGCTATGCTCATTTGGACCCGAGCTTATTGCCAAAAGGAGAAAGTTTAGCATTGACTTTGGCCCGCGTATTGCCTTTGTGGCAAGACCAGTTAGCACCAGCGTTAGTCGAGGGTAAAAACTTATTAGTAGTCGGCCATGGCAATAGCTTGCGTGCTTTAGTGAAATACTTGGAAGAAATTCCCGATGAGGACGTGGATCAAATCGACATTCCCAACGCCACACCTGTTTTGTATGAATTTACAAAGGATTTACAGATTAAGCACAAAATATTGCTTTAATAACGAACAAAACGACGAGTAAACCGAAAAACGTTAATAAATATTCCGGTTTTCTCTCAGAATTATGCTATACTATGAAAAACTAAAGGGGGAGTTTTATTCATGCGAGCAATTTTAACAGTAATTGGAAAAGACAAGGTGGGAATCATCGCAGGAGTCAGTCAAAAATTAGCGGCTTTGGATATCAATATTTTGGATGTATCTCAAACGATTATGGATGACTATTTTACTATGATGATGATGCTGTCAATGGACAAAACCAGCGATTTTGAAAAGATTAAGGCAGAGTTGAACGAAGTGGGCGAAACGATGGGGGTTTCCATTAAAGTCCAAAACGAAGAAATTTTTAATGCCATGCATAAATTGTAATCACGGGGGTAGCTATGGAAACGAATCAAATTTTAGAAACTATTCGAATGGTAGAAGAAGAAAACTTAGATATTCGGACGATTACCATGGGAATCTCCCTCTTGGATTGTATTTCCACAGACGTCCAAAAAACCTGTGACAATATTTACAATAAAGTCACTACGAAAGCTCGGGATTTAGTGAAAGTGGGCAATGATATTGAAATGGAATTTGGAATTCCTATCATCAATAAGCGGATTTCCGTAACGCCTATTGCCATTATCGCTTCTGCTAGTGGTGGTCAAGATTGTGTAGCTTTTGCGAAAACCCTGGATCGTTGTGCGCAAACTTTAGGGGTCAACTTTATTGGGGGTTATTCTGCCTTGGTGGAAAAAGGCTATCAAGGTGCAGATTTAGCTTTGATTGAATCCATTCCTCAAGCATTAGCAGAAACGGAATTTGTTTGTTCTTCTGTGAATATTGGTTCCACTAAAGCCGGTATCAATATGGATGCAGTTCGCTTAATGGGTGAAACTGTGAAGAAAACCGCAGAAGCTTCTGATATGGGCTGTGCCAAACTAGTGGTCTTTGCCAATGCTGTGGAGGACAATCCGTTTATGGCGGGTGCTTTTCATGGTGTAGGTGAAGCGGATTGTGAAATCAACGTCGGTGTTTCTGGTCCTGGAGTGGTGATGCGGGCTTTGGAAAAAGTCAAAGGGGAGTCCTTTGATGTCGTAGCGGAAACCGTGAAGAAAACCGCCTTTAAAATTACTCGTATGGGGCAAATGGTGGGGCAAATTGCTTCCCAACGATTAGGGGTGCCCTTTGGCATTGTGGATCTTTCCTTAGCCCCAACACCAGCTGTTGGTGACAGTGTAGCAGACATCTTGGAAGAAATGGGTTTAGATTCTGTAGGCACCCATGGTACAACTGCCGCTTTAGCTTTGTTAAATGATGCAGTGAAAAAAGGCGGCGTGATGGCTTGTAATCATGTTGGAGGCTTATCAGGTGCTTTTATTCCGGTTTCAGAAGATGCAGGGATGATACGGGCAGTAGAAAAAGGCTTGTTGAATCTAGAAAAACTAGAAGCTATGACAGCGATTTGTTCCGTGGGCTTAGATATGATTGCCATTCCTGGAGATACGCCAGCTGAAACCATCGCAGCGATGATTGCCGATGAAGCAGCGATTGGTGTGATCAATCAAAAAACTACCGCCGTGCGAATCATCCCGGCAAAAGGTACGCAAGTGGGAGATATGGTAGAATTTGGTGGTCTATTAGGGCAAGCCCCAGTGATGAAAACAAATCCTGCAGCTTCCACAGACTTTATCAATCGGGGCGGGCGAATTCCGGCACCGATTCATTCATTTAAAAATTAGGAGATGCATTTGAAACATGAAGTTTTTCATTTGGGATTTTGATGGCACATTGTATGACAGTTATCCGATGATTTTGTCTGCGGTGATGAACGTATTGAAAAAAAATCAGGTTCAAGCGGATCGACGGGCAGTTTACAAAATGCTCAAAGAATTTTCTTCAAAAAAAGTTGCGGAAACTTATGATATTGATTTTGCTCTTTTTACTGAAGAATTGCACCATTTTGAAGCAGCAGATCAAAGAGAACCCCAGCCTTATGAAGGAGTAGCGGAAACTTTAGCCCAGATTAAAGCAGGTGGTGGTCGTCAGTTTATTATGACGCACCGGATTGCTACCGATACCCAGCGCCTTTTGGCAAATCACGATTTGGCAGATTATTTTGAAGAAATCGTGGGATCTGAACGAAAATTTGCGCGTAAGCCAGATCCAGAAGCGTTAAATTATTTGATAGCCAAATATCAAATGCCCCAATCTGAAACGGTGATGATTGGAGATCGCATCATGGATGTTGTAGCAGGTAATCGAGCGGGAATTGCTTCTTGTTTCTTTGACAATGAAGGCTTGCTAGAAAATGTGCCAGCAGATTTCATTTGTCAACAACCAACCGAAATCGTAGACTTACTTTCCAAATAGTAATTTAAAACTGTTCGAAGTTTTCTTCGGACAGTTTTTTTGCGTATCTTTTGCTAGAGAGAAAGGAGGTTAGTTAGATGGAACCTTGGCAAAAAGCTGACTTTAGGAATAAAAAATGGCTACTTCCTGGAATAATCATCCTTGGCCTTCTGGGAGCAGGTTTTGGCTATTGGCTTTTTGGGAACCATTCCGTATCAGAAGAAGAAAATTACTTAGTTACTAGTCAGGAGATGGAGATGAGCACTAGTTCATCTGAAAGCCGTTGTTTTGTGGATATTAAAGGAGCCGTGGTAACGCCGGGCGTCTATCAAGTAAACTCCGGTGCTCGCGTTTTAGATGTGGTAGCAATGGCAGGCGGTTTAAGAGATGATGCAGCGCAAGCCTATTTGAATTTGGCCGAAAAAGTGGTGGACCAGCAGTTAATTTATGTACTCACGGAGGCAGAAGTTACTGAAAAATCCTTGGCAATACCTTTGCCGGATACGAATCAACCAGCTGCAGCTTCTGAGGTTACTGATGAAAAAGTCAATATTAATA
Source organism: Enterococcus sp. 2201sp1_2201st1_C11_2201SCRN_220225 (assembly GCF_040925905.1). Classification (NCBI taxonomy): domain Bacteria; kingdom Bacillati; phylum Bacillota; class Bacilli; order Lactobacillales; family Enterococcaceae; genus Enterococcus; species Enterococcus sp. 2201sp1_2201st1_C11_2201SCRN_220225. Next base: position 22,949 of record NZ_JBCOJC010000034.1, on the reverse strand, counting down.
CAGCAGATGCAACACAATTGCAAACATTATCGGGAATCGGGATAAAAAAAGCGGAAGCGATTATTGCCTATCGAGAAGAGCATGGACCGTTTAGCAAAATTGAGGATTTACAAGAAGTTTCCGGGATAGGCGAAAAGACGGTTGAAAAACTCCGTGCTTCCATTACAATATAACTAAGTATTTAAATTAGTAATAGATGAAGGAGAATAAGATGAGTGATCAGAGAATTAGTTGGCACGAATATTTTATGGCACAAGCAGTATTGCTTTCTTTGCGGAGTACTTGTACTCGCTTAGAAGTCGGAGCCACATTAGTAAAAGACAAGCGGATTATTGCGGGAGGATACAATGGGGCTGTTTCTGGAGATGTCCATTGTATTGATGAAGGCTGTTATGTGGTGGATGGTCATTGTATCCGCACCTTACATGCAGAAATCAACGCCTTATTGCAATGTGCCAAATTAGGCATTTCTGCGGATCAATCGGAAATCTACGTGACTCATTTTCCTTGCTTAAATTGTACAAAAGCATTGCTACAAGCTGGGGTGAAAAAGATTCATTATTTACATGATTATAATAATGATGCTTATGCCAGAGAGTTGATTGCCCGAGTCGGCGCCTCTGTGCATCAAGTAACATTAGATCCACAGTATTTTGAAAAGCTTTCGCCAAAAGCTTTAGGAGCCCGTGAGACAGAATGATTGGCAAAACCAATTGATTTTCCCGAGTCTATTGGTAAGCTTTTTACTGTTAGCCTTTGCCACAGATGTTTGGTGGCTGTGGCTAGTAGTGACTTATTTTTTGATTGTACTCTGCTGTAAAAAACAGTGGCGGCTAGTAGCCGTAGCGGTTTTTTGCGGCTTTTTTTGTCTCTTGCGCTGGCAAGAATGGCCGAATAAACCAACAAGTACCGAAGAACGACAAGTAGAATTAAGCTTTACTGTCTTAGGCGATACCATTGAAATAAATGGAGACCGAGTTTATTTTGATGGTAAAACCAATTCAGGAAAAGTAGCCGTAACCACCTATATCGAAAAAGAAGACTTAAGTCTTTGGCAAGGCCTACGGAGTAAAACCGGGAAAATCACTGGCAAAGGAATCTTTTCAACCGGTCAACCTCAGCGAAATTTAAAAGGGTTTTCCTATGCAGACTATTTGTGGACCAATGGTTATGAAGGAAATTTTCAACTTCAAGAAATTTCCCAGTGGCAAATGATTTCAGGAAAATTCAGTGTGCGTGAGGTTCGGGGATGGTTAATTCAACACGTGGAAACAACCTTTCCTGCGAAAACAGCTCTGTATTTAAAAGCATTGCTCTTTGGCTATAAAGATGCGGCTTTTCATGAGTTAGCTATTGATTTTAAAAAGACCGGAATTTTGCATTTGTTTAGTATTTCAGGCATGCATCTCTGGTTTTTCTTTGGGTTATTGGATAAAGGATTACGGCGTTTGCGACTGACGAAAGTTGAATCTTTCTTTCCTATGACGTTAGCATTGTCTACGGGAGTAATCTTATTTGGAGCTAGTGCCAGTGTGTTGCGGGCAAGTTTGGCTTTTTTTGTTAATCGTGTTTTATCATTAACGAATCAAAAGTTTTCTGCTATGGATCGCTTTGCCTTGGTACTTTTAGTTTTACAGTTTTTTTGGCCGCCCTTTTTATTGACTGCTTCTGGCCAATTGTCCTTGTATTTAGCTTGGCTGTTGATTTATTTAACCAGTGGTTCCTTTAAAAATGCTCTTTGGCTGACCATTTTACCAGCGCCGTTGCTGATGTATCTTTTTTCGGAATGGTCATGGATTGGGGGACTCTTAACAATTCTTTGTATCCCGTTATTTAGCTGGGGACTATTGCCGGGAGCTTTGTTTTTACTAGCTGGTTCCTTACTCGTTTCCTTTTCTCAAAGCCTTCTGCAAAAAATTGAAGCTTTTTTCAATGTATTTGGCCAGCTTTTTGGGCAAGGAACTTGTTTTTCTATTATTACCGGCCAACCTCCTTGGTGGATAGTGGTGGGTTGTTTACTCATCAGCCTTTTTCTTTACGAGAAGAAGAGCAAGTGGGTGGTGCTGGTTACTATCCTGGTGCCCCTTGTAACAGCTAGTCTGCCACTAAAGGAACAAATTAGTTTTGTAGACGTAGGTCAAGGAGACAGCATTGTTTTACAAAGTCGTGGTAATCGAGAAGTTACGGTAATTGACACTGGAGGTAAATTGAATTTTAAAGAAAAATGGGCTCAAGGAACTAGTAGAGCAAATAGTGAGTATACGCTGATTCCATTTTTGAAAGCGCAAGGGGTAAGACGAATTTCTCGTCTAATTCTTACCCATGGCGACGCAGATCATATGGGGGACGCTTTCACATTGTTTCGTGAATTTCCCGTTGATGAATTAATTGTCGCCCCCGGATGTCTCACAGAAGAAAAGCAAAGGGATTTTCTTCACCGTATCCCTAAATCCACTAAGGTAAGGGAAGTGTTGGCTGGAACCCGTTTAGGAGGTGTATTTTCTTTACAAGTTTTAGCTCCAAATACTCCTGGCAAAGGTGAAAATAAGGACTCGCTGGTGATTCACGGTGAAATGAGCGGGAAACGTTTTTTGTTTATGGGAGATTTAGAACAAGCTGGGGAAAAGGCTTTGTTAAAACGCTATCCTACACTTAAAGCAGATGTTTTAAAAATCGGACACCATGGTAGCCGTAGCAGTACTGCACCGGAATTTATTGAAAAGCTGGAAGTAAAAGAGGCGATTATTTCTTGCGGAGAGAAAAATCGCTTTGGCCATCCCCATGAAGAAGTGTTGCAGACGTTAGTTGATCAAAATGTTCAAATTTATCGTACGGATTTACAAGGCATGATTTATTATTCTGCTGGAGACAATCAAGCTAATTGGACTAGGCAAGACTGGCAAAAGGCAACGGTAAATGGTAGGATAGTTCGGTAAGGATGTGAGCAAATGGATACGCAAAGTGCCCTTCAAGCCATTAAAGAAGAAACTTTAGCACCAATTTATCTTGTTTTTGGTACGGAAAATTATTTGATAGATAAGATTAAAGCAGCTTTTTTAAATCGTCTGCAATTGCAAAAAGATGATTTGGACTTGGTGTTTTTTGATATGGAAGAAGATTTAGTCAATGTGGCTGTGGCAGAAGCTGAGGCCTTGCCTTTGTTTTCAGTAGAAGATAAACGCTTAGTATTTGTAGAGAACTGTTTTTTTCTCACAGCAGAAAAGAAAACAAATCTTCCGGAACATGATTTTACGGATCTTTTGGCTTACTTAAATCATCCTAGTGAAACGGCTGTTATGGTCTTTTTTGCGCCATATGAAAAATTAGATGAACGCAAAAAAATTACCAAAGCGCTAAAAAAACAGGCCGTGCTGATTGAGGCGCAACCTTTAAGTGAAAAGGCGGCAGAAGATTATATTAAACGCTCGGTAGAAGCCAGTGGATTAGTGATGGACCGTCAGACATTGGCTTTGTTTATCCAATTGACAGATTTAGACATTACGAAAAGTATGAATGAACTAAATAAGTTGCAGCTTTATGCTGGAGCCAAAAAAGAAATTTCTCAAAGTGAATTGTTAGCTTTGATACCAAAATCACTGGATCATAATTTATTTGATTTAACAGATCATCTTTTGCAAGGTCGCACAGAGCAAGCTTTGCGCTTGTATCAAGATCTTTTGCTACAAGGAGAAGAGACCATTAAACTAAATGCGGTCTTAATCAGTCAACTGCGTTTGTTTTTACAGACGCAAATCTTAATGAAGTTGGGTTATCAGCAATCAAATATTGCGAAAAGTTTAGGGGTTCATCCTTATCGTATTAAGTTAGCCATGCAACAAGTACGCAAATTTTCTCCAAAGCGGCTGCGACAGCTGTACGATCGCTTGATTGAAAATGACTATCTGGTCAAAACGGGAAAGATGGATAAAGAACTTTTATTTGAATTAACGGTATTAGAAGCGGCAGATCATTTTTGATCTGCTCTTTGTTTGAAGGAGGAACCACTTTTTGGAAAACGCACGGGAAGTACTGCAAACTACTTTTGGTTATTCTGAGTTTCGCCCAGGGCAAGAAGCTTTGATTCAGAAAGTATTAACTAAAGAAAACGTCTTAGGCATTATGCCCACTGGGGGAGGCAAGTCCATTTGTTATCAACTGCCGGCTTTGCTATTGCCAGGTTTGACCTTGGTTGTCTCGCCATTAATTGCTTTAATGAAAGACCAAGTAGATGCTTTAATCGATAATGGCATTTCAGCCACTTTCCTCAATAGCTCCCTTAGTACTTCGGTGCAACAAGAACGTTTGAAAGCTTTAGCAAAAGGGGAGTATCGCTTGTTATACGTAGCTCCAGAACGATTGCAAGGCGGGGAACTGGTTCGGTTGTTAGGAAAAATCGAAGTGTCGTTAATTGCAGTGGATGAAGCCCATTGTATCTCTCAATGGGGACATGATTTTCGGCCTAGTTATTTAGAATTGCCTCATTTTTTGGAGCACTTTTCAGCAGAAGTTCCCGTAATTGCACTAACTGCAACGGCAACGCCTCAAGTGGCGGCAGATATCCAGCAGTTGTTGAATATTCCCCAAGAAAATTTAGTACAAACCAGTTTTCAACGGGAGAATTTGGCTTTTTCAGTGGTCAAGGATCAGCCGGATACCTATCTTTTGGAATATTTACGTACCAATCAAGGGTCTGCTGGGATTTTGTATTGTGCCACGAGAAAAGAAGTGGAAAAGCAATACAACCGTTTGGCTAAAGCTGGGATTAAAGTTGGACGATATCACGGTGGGTTAAGTGAAAGAGAACGGACCAATAATCAAGAGGACTTTATTTATGACCGCATTCAAGTGATGGTAGCGACCAATGCATTTGGCATGGGAATTGATAAAAGTAATGTTCGCTTTGTGATTCACCAACAAATGCCGGGAAATCTGGAATCGTATTATCAAGAAGCCGGTCGCGCGGGACGAGATGGAGGGTCTAGTGAGGCAATTTTGTTATACAGTCCTCAAGACATTCAAATTCAACAATTTTTTATCCAACAATCTGAGGGGGATTTGGCTTATAAGCAACAGGAATATTTGAAATTGCGGGAGATGAATCAATATGCCCACACTCAAATGTGTTTGCAACGTTATATTTTACGGTACTTTGGAGAGTCTAGCAGTGATTGCGGTCGCTGTAGCAATTGTTTAGATGAACGAGAGACAGTGAATATTACCAAGGAAACACAAATGATTTTGTCCTGTGTAAAACGCATGGGGGAACGTTTTGGTAAGGGATTGGTGGTGCAAGTTCTCAGTGGCTCCACCAGTCAAAAAGTCACCCAGTGGCATTTTGAGGAGTTATCCACTTATGGATTGATGAAAGAGTGGCGCCAAAAAGATTTAACTGCATTAGTTGATTATTTAACCGCTAGTGGTTATTTAGATGCCGGGGATGGCCAATTTCCCGCTTTGCATTTAACGGCTCAAGGGGTGGCAGTTTTAAAAGGAGAGTCAGAAGTATATCGTAAACAACCAAAAGTACGCCAGTTAGAAGCCGATGATGGGTTGTTTGAAGTATTACGCCAAAAACGAAATCAATTGGCCCAAGCACAGAACTTGCCACCTTATGTGGTTTTTTCCGATCAAACATTACGCGAGCTAGCCCAAAAGCTACCTCAAACGCGTTTGGAGATGTTGCAAATTAAAGGTGTCGGTGTTAATAAGCTGGATAAATATGGGGCAGATTTTTTAGAAATCTTAGGTAACTATCAAAAATAAGGCACAAAAAAACGACCTCCAAATGGAAGTCGTTTTTTGTATTATTTAGCAAGTTTGCTAGTTAGACGAGATTTGTCACGGTTAGCCTTGTTTTTGTGGATCAAGCCTTTCGTTTCAGCTTTATCAACAGCAACAATTGCTTCTTTGTACAACGCATCCACGTTTTCAGCTCCTGCAGCTACAGCTTCTTCAAATTTCTTGACTGCTGTACGCATAGCGCTTAATTGAGATGTGTTTTTAGCATTTGCAGCGTCGCTCGTTTTTACACGTTTGATTGCAGATTCAATGTTTGGCATCTGGGTTTCACCTCCGGATAAAAAGTCTTGCATGAATAAATTCATACAAATCAACACTAGTCATTATACCTAAAGCTTGTCACCAATGCAATAAAAGTTGTAAAGAATTTTTCCTTAACAGCTGAATTTGCTGAAATGAAAAGAAGAGAAAGGAAAATTTGCAAAGTTTTTTAAGACGAATGAGTTAGATCTCATGAAAATAGTATGAATCAACTATTGCGCCTTTTAAAAAAACAAGATAGAATAATCTAGGTTTGTACGATTATCATATCAAGAAATAAGTGACAAAGCGAGGATACCGTGTTACGGTACCTATGATGTAAAAATAACTTTGGTGGTGTGCATATGAGTATTGCATTAGTCGTGACGGTAGTTTTAGTCATGGGGGTTATTTTTGTAAACGGCTGGACAGATGCGCCAAACGCAATTGCGACAGCGGTTTCGACCCGGGTTTTAAAACCGAATATAGCCATTGGCATTGCCGTGGTCATGAATTTTTTAGGTGCATTGGTCATGACTTACTTCAACTCCCAAGTGGCGGAAACAATTAGTAATATTGTTAGTTTTGATGGCGGTGGCAATGTCCAAGCTTCCCAAGTGGCCTTAGCTGCTTCTTTATTTTCCATCGTGGTCTGGTCAGTTGCGGCTTGGTATTTTGGCATTCCTACCAGTGAGTCCCATGCACTAATTGCCGGATTGACTGGATCAGCCATGGCATTAGGTGGACTTGGTGCGGTGAATGGTGGCGAATGGATCAAAGTCTTAATTGGTTTGGTTGTCTCCACGGTTTTTGGTTTTGGTGGTGGGTATTTATTAACCAAATTAATCGTCTTGATTTTTGCCAATGTTCAGCGGCGCAAAGCCAATAAGTTTTTCACCATTGGTCAAGCCACAGCTGCAGCAGCCAATGCTTTTCTACACGGTGCTCAAGATGGCCAAAAATTTATGGGAGTCTTTATGTTAGGTCTCTTTTACAACGGCTTAGCGGAAAAGAGCGGCAATGGTTTTGTGATTCCCATTTGGGTGATGGCGCTATGTTCATTGACCATGGGTTTTGGGACTTCTGTAGGTGGCATGAAAATCATCAAATCAGTGGGGATGGACATGGTGAAGTTGGAACGTTATCAAGGTTTTTCCGCAGATTTAAGTGCGGCCCTTTGTCTGTTTGCGGCTTCTGTTTTTGGGATCCCGGTCTCTACTACCCATACTAAAACCACAGCTATTATGGGAGTAGGCGCTTCTCGACGTTTGTCTAGCGTCGACTGGCGTATTGTGAAAGAAATGATTTTTGCTTGGGTGATGACTTTCCCAGGCTGTGGGGCTATCGCTTTTGTAATGGCAAAACTATTTATCGCAATCTTTTAAGGAGTGAAAAACATGGCACGGAAGAAACAATATGACTTTTTTAAAGCAATCGCACAATTGGCGGATAATACTCATCAAGCTGCCGAAGTTTTTGCCGGATTGGTGCAGAATTTTAATCCAGAGACGTTTATTGAGGATTCAGAAAAAATCCATAGCTTAGAAAAAGATTCAGACCAAGTAATCAGTGAATTGACCAATGAACTATACGACGCTTTTATTACCCCGATTGATCGAGAAGATATTTTAATCATCTCGGAACGAATTGATGATATTTTAGACGGCATCAACGGCTTGACTTATCTCTTTGAAAACTTAGTTGTGACCCAGATGCGTCCGGAAACGGAACAATTTGCACAAATGATTACCATTGCTGCTAAAGGGGTGCATACAGCCACAGAAGAACTGCCGAAGTTCAAAGTATCCAAAACCTTGAAATCCATGATTGATGAAGTAAATAGAACGGAATCAGAAGCGGATCGTCTGTATTCCAAGTTGAAAAAGCGTCTCTTTACAGAAGAAAAGGATTTGCTAGCGATTATTAAATGGAAAGAAATTTACGATAAATTTGAAGAAACCATTAATGCTAGTGAAGATGCCGTGGATATTATCGATGGCATGATTATCAAAAACTCATAATTATAAAAAAATGCTGGCGATCAAATTTTTGGTCGCCAGCATTTTTTGTAAGGAATGGCAAAAACTAGACTGTTTCGGTTTGTTTTTGTTGTAGAGGGCAGTCACTACAGTCTAAATTGGTTTGGCTTATCGGATTCATCTTCAACATGCGTAAACCGTTTAGGATGACAAGAATCGTACTGCCTTCATGGCCAATCACACCTAAGGGCAAGGAAAGCACTTGAATGAAGTTTGACAGTAGCAACAAGCAAATGACCCCAATGGAGAAAGCAATGTTTTGTTTGATGATTCGTTCCATTTTTTTTGATTGTTGGTGGACCATTTGCAACTTAGTTAAATTATTTTTCATCAGTACCAAATCGGCAACTTCTACGGCTAAATCGGTGCCGTCACCCATTGCCACCCCAATTGTTGCATTGGCTAGAGCGGGAGCATCATTAATCCCATCGCCAACCATAGCGTTCACGCCATATTGTTCATGGAATTGGGCTACGATTTGCGCTTTATCTTGGGGTAAGAGACCAGCCCGATAATCATCTAGTCCTAGGTTATGGGCGATGACTTTAGCGGTTTTTTCATTGTCACCAGTGAGCATACAAGTGTAAATTCCTTGGTCTTTAAAATATTTCACTACTTGAAAGGCTTCTGGTTTTGCCACATCTTGTAAAGCTAGATAGCCTGCTAATTGACCATCTTTCGTTAAATAAATAATCGTATTGCCTCGTTTGTGAAGACGATTAAGGTTAGCAGCTTCGGATTCTGGAAAAACAAAAGCTTCTTTTGTAAAGCTAGGTTTGCCAATGCGCCAAATCTGTCCTTGATAACTACACTGCAAACCAAAGCCAGTAACATCTTCTACTGCTAGATTTTTTTCTTGTTCTGTTAATCTGACTTCCGGGAAGTGATCCACCACAGCTTTTGCTAAGGGGTGAGTGGACAATGATTCCATCGCTACCAGTAATTCTTTTGCGATTGGCTCGGGGTCTAAAAAGACAGCTTCCGTAACAATCGGTTCTCCTTTAGTCAATGTACCGGTTTTATCGAAGGAAACTGCTTGTAAATGGGCAAGGTGTTCTAATGCCACACCGCCTTTTAATAAAATGCCATTTCTAGCGCTACTGGAAATGGCGGCAAGTGTTGCGGGAGTAGCTGAGGCCACTAAGGCACAAGGGGAGGCTACCACTAACATCACCATGCCACGGTAAAAACTCTCTTCCCAACTCCACTGGAAGAAAAAGTGAGAAAGCAAAATCAATAATGGAACTGCTACTAAGACAACTTTTACATAAGTATTTTCAATGCGAGCTAAGAAACTGGCAGTTTTTGTGGGTGTATTTTCCGCTTCTTCTACTAGCCGTAAAATTTTTGCCATCACCGTATCTTGAGAATCTCGCATAACTTTGACTACAAGAGGATTCCCTAGATTTAAGGTGCCGCCAAATACTTCATCTCCTTTGGTCTTGTCCACAGGCATTGATTCGCCATTAATGACGGCTTCGTTGATTAAAGAAGCTCCTTCTATGATGATGCTATCAATGGGAATGGTATCGCCTTTAGGTACCAAAAGAACATCTTCTATGGCTAATTCGGCCACAGCGACGGTTTCTAGTTGACCATTTTTTTGATAACGTTGGGCTAATGTAGGCTGCAAGTTCATTAAAGCAGTGATTTCTTTCCGACTTTTGTTGGTGGTGTATTCTTCGAGAAAACCACTGAGACAAAAGATAAAGGTTAACATCGCCCCTTCAAACCAGTTGCCGGTCAGACATGCCCCAATGGCAGCAAGGGCCATCAATAAATCCACATTCACCGTCTTATCTTGAATCAGTTCTGTGACCCCTTCAGAGGTTTGCTTATAACCACCGCTGATAATGGCGATGATAAAAAGTAGTGGTGCCCAATGAATGCCAGCTCGATTTGCTAACCAACCTGCTACCATAAAAATGAGACAGAGTAGGGTAGCTACAAATGCACGTTTTTCATTTTTTCCCATGAAATCACCTTCCTTCATTTTGAGCATACCACAGGCAAAATCGAATTGATAAAGAAATCGCCTAGTTGATAACGATAGTGTTTCTCAACACAAACTCGCCAAAAAGGCAAAAAAAAACCTTCTATCCTTTAAAGGATAGAAGGCTAGTTGTTTCATTAACTTACATAGCGATAAACCAGTAACCAATCAAAATAACCCCTAAAATGATTCGATACCAACCGAAAGCAGTAAAGTCGTTTTTCTTGATATAGCTTAATAAGAATTTAATTGCAATAATGGAAACTACAAAGGAAACGATGGTACCTACTAGTAAAACAATACTCGTTTCAAAATCAAAGCTATTGCCTTGTTTGATAAATTTCAAAACTTTATAGCCACTGGCGCCAAGCATTGTAGGAATTCCCATAAAAAAGGAGAATTCAGTAGCCACAAAGCGAGATGCTCCGATTAAAATTCCTCCAAGGATGGTGGCGCCAGATCGAGAAGTTCCAGGCACTAATGAGAGCACTTGAAAGAAGCCCATAATCAAAGCCGCTTTATAGGTGAATCCTTGTAAACTAGTATAAATAGGTTTTACTCCACGGTTGCGTTTTTCCACCCAAATAAAAGCAACCCCATAGACGATTAAAACAATTGCCACTGGTAAAAACTTGTGCAGGTGAGCATCCAGCCAGTCGTCTAATAAAATACCTAAAATACCAGATGGAACAATGGCCACGATTACTTTAAACCACAATGACCAAGTGTCTTTTTTCTCCGTTTGAGATTTTGAAGGAGCAAATGGATTTAATTTATGGAAATACAAAACAATAACAGCAAGGATTGCTCCTAATTGAATGACCACATTAAACATGGACATAAACTCTGGCGACATTTGCAATTTAATGAATTCATCCACTAAAATCAAATGGCCGGTACTAGAAATCGGTAGCCATTCCGTAATCCCTTCAATAATACCTAGAATAATCGCTTTAATAATATTTGCAAAAAACATCTTTTCATTCCTTTCTCCCAAAAATAAAGGCTTTAAAAGCCCCGAAAACCAGTATAGCCTTTTTTTCTAGTCAGTATCAAATGTTTTTATGAAACAAAGGGTGGGAAAAATCATTCCTTAAAAGAAAGTAAAGAAAGAGAAATAAAAAAAGCCAATTCGGAAAAAAATTCCCGGAATTGGCTTTAAGTTAAGCTAAGAAATCGGTGGAGATTTTACGGCCGGCTTCAATAAAAGCCGTACTTCCAATTTCTTCAATGGTAAACTCGCCTTTCTCATAACGCAAACGGGTAACACTGCCGTTTTGTAAATCCACCCGGACTGGTTGGCTAGGATCGATGAGATTTAAAAGGAAAGCAATGGTAAAACCGTGAGAAACGATAATTCCCTTTCCACCACCATTTTTTTCAATACGGTACGCAATATCTTCCATGCCACCTAAGACTCGGCCACGAATTTGTTCGTAAGGTTCCGCCCAGTGTGCAGTGTCCGCATTTAATACAGCTTTGGCAATGTCTTCAAAGGTGATTTCTGTATCCCACATCTCTTCACTCGTTTTAAAATCGAGGACTCGAGGTAAGACACCCCACATTTCCGAATCATAGCCACCTTCTAAAGATCCCCAACACCATTCGCGAATTCGGCTGTCCACGGAATAGGGCGGTTTGCTTTTGTTTTCTCCGAGAATGAGGCGCATGGTTTCAATGGCGCGCCCGGAATCACTAGAGACGGCTTCTACAAATGTTGTCTCACTAAGGCCTAGACCTAAATAATGAATGTCTTGAGCGCCTTTACTAGTTAGGGGAGTATCACACCATCCTTGGGCTCGCTGTAAGGCGTTAAACATCGTTCTACCATGACGGATTACATAAAGTTCGGTTGCAGTCATATTATTACTCCTTTCGATTTTGAAAGTTAATTAAAGAAGGGGTTGGTGCGCTTTTCTTTTAGAATAGTAGTCGAAGGTCCATGACCTGGGTAGACCGGAAATTCATCTGGCAACACGAATAGCTGATTGCGAATACCAGTTAACAGTTGTTCCAAATTTCCAGTAGGCAAATCAGTACGGCCGACACTGCCGTTAAACAACGCATCTCCTGAAACTACAAACTCGGGAAAAACAAAGCTGACACTACCGATGGAATGTCCTGGTGTTGGCACAACTTTAAAGGTGATATCCTTTAGTTGGTATTCTTTCAACTCAAACAATTCGTCAGCAGGCCGAACTACTACGTCTGCCATATCATCATGGCGGGGTAGCCCGGAAAGGTTCATCACAGGATCTCCTAGCCAGTCAGCTTCTAGGGGACTGACGTAGACGGGGATTTGGTAAGTGTCTCGCAATTCATCCACAGCTCCAATATGATCATAATGAGTGTGGGTTAGTAGGATGGCAATAGGGGTAGCACCTGTTTGGGCAATTGCGGCTTTAATTTTTTCTGCTTCGGCTCCGGGATCAATAATGACTAAATGATTCTCGCTATAAACTAAATAGCAATTTTCTTGAATCAGCCCAGTTATAAGGGGGATGATTTTCATCTTATCTTCAGCTCCAATCTATTTCCCCTTCAGTATAACCCAAAGAATCCAGTGGCTCAACGCTGGAACTTTCTTGATTGTTAGTATTTTCATAATCATCAGACAACTGGAGAAAGCTGTGACTATTTTTTAAGTGAGGACCGGGTAAGCTTTCATTATTTTCTCATGTATCTTCGCTATAGTTACAAAGTCCAAAACATATCCAATATTTCCTGAGTCCTCGAAATTTTTCGGGGATTTTTTGCATTTTCAGGTCAATGGCTTATAATAATTTGGACCCTAGGAGGTGGGAATATGGACTGGAGCGTTTCTGTGCGAAAAATTGTGGAATTTGTTCTGCGTCGAGGCGATATTGATAGTCGCCACACTGCCAGTAATCATACTGCCTTAGAAGGCGCTCGCTTGCACCGAAAATTGCAAAAAGCCGCTGGTGAAAACTATGAAAAAGAAGTCAGCTTAAAGCATACGTTTGCATTGGACAAGAAAGACCATTTAGTAATTGAAGGACGAGCAGATGGTATTTTTCAGGAAGAAGATTTTGTGGTCATTGATGAAATCAAGACCTCAGAAGTCTATTTTGAAAATCTCTCAGAAAATCAAGTGGAGATGTTCTATTACCAGGGGATGCTTTATGCATATATGTATGCTGTAGACAATGACCTTAGTCAGATTGCTGTTCAGCTTACGTACTTTCAAACCACCGAAGAAATCATTACGAAAAAGCGACGCCAGTTTACCATAGAAGAATTGACGGTATTTGTGGACCATTTAGTTGCGGAATACCATAAGTGGCTCCTTTTTCAAGGGGATTGGCGTAAAGTCCGCAACCTTTCCTTGACCAAACTGGCCTTTCCCTATGAAGAATTTCGTAAAGGACAACGAGAACTAGCTGCGGCAGCCTACAAAACGTTAAAAACTTCCCGTCGTCTTTTTGTAGAAGCGCCTACCGGTACCGGGAAGACGATTTCCACGCTGTTTCCTGCTTTAAAAGCTATGGGAGAAGACGACTGTGATCGGATTTTTTATTTAACAGCGAAGACTATTACGAGACAAGTGGCAGAAGATGCTTTGTCTGCTTTAGGAACTAATGGCAGTGAAGTGAAGTCCGTCACGATTACCGCTAAAGACAAGATTTGCTTTTTAACAGAACGAAATTGCACTCCAGAACACTGTCCCTATGCAAATGGTTATTACAATCGAATCAATGAAGGCCTTTGGGATTTATTGCATCATGAAAATCAAATTACGCGAGAGGTCATTGAAACCTATAGCGAGAAACACCAACTGTGTCCTTTCGAGTTTTCATTAGATGTCAGTTTATTTTGTGATGTGATTATTGGCGATTACAATTATTTATTTGATCCAACCGTGTATCTCCGCCGCTTTTTTGAAGATCCCAAAGAAGAGTACTTCTTTTTAATTGATGAAGCCCATAACTTGGTCAGTCGCTCTCGAGAGATGTATTCTGCGACTTTAAGCTATCAAAGTGGCGCCACTTTTCAAAATCAACTGTCAAAAGAGCATAAAAGCCTTCACCGCTTATTAAATAAAATTGACAATCAGTTTGCTCTTTTAGAAGAGCAAGCCAAAATAGAAGATTGGCAGTATAAGCATCAAAAGCTATTGCCAGAAGTACTAGTCAATCATCTTTATCGTTTTGCCGAAAAAATGAAAGAATGGTTGGCGGCCAATCCAGGAGATCCTAGTGAAACAATAGGTTTGGCTTATTACTTTGAAGTTTTGCATTTTTTGAAAATCAGTGAACTTTTTGATGACCATTTTGAAACTACTATTGAAATAGGCTATGGAGATACAAAAATCAAACTTTTTTGCATGGCTCCCGCACCCTTTTTAACGGAGATGTTGTCAAAAGGAAAAGGCGCTTTGTTGTTTTCCGCAAGCTTTACTCCTTTATCTTATTATCAAGAGGTTTTAGGAGGAGAAAAAGAGGACTTGCGTTACAAGTTGCCCAGTCCGTTTCCGCCGGAGCGCCAAAAGATTATTTTGGCAGATTATATTCAAACCACGTATCGCCAAAGACAGGCTAGCTTGTCTTCAGTAATTGGGGCAATTTATGAAATGGTAGCCGCAAAAGTTGGGAATTATTTCGTTTTCTTTCCTTCCTATCAATATCTAGATGAAGTAGCCACTGCCTTTAGTGAAGCATACCCTGATTTTGAGATTGTAATTCAAGATACGAAAATGAATGAAACAGAACGGGAAGCCTTTTTAGCCCGTTTTGAGATGCAGCCTTCCCAAAGTCTAATCGGATTTTGTGTTTTAGGTGGGATTTTTTCAGAAGGAATTGACTTAAAGGGAGATCGTCTAATCGGCACGGCTGTGGTGGGGGTGGGCTTACCTCAGATGAATCACGAACAAGAACTGATTAAAGAATATTTTGATGAAACGAAAAACAAAGGCTTTGAATATGCCTATCAACTACCAGGCATGAACAAAGTCTTACAGGCAGCTGGCCGCGTCATTCGAGATGCAGCCGATCGTGGAGTAGTTTTATTGTTGGATCAGCGCTTTACCAGTCCTCGTTATCGTCCTTTGTTCCCGAATCATTGGCAGCACGCTCGGGTGGTAGCGAATCAAAAGCAACTACATTGTGAGTTGGAACAATTTTGGCGAGAGTAGTATCAAAAACAGGAAAGACCAGGACGATAACCCATGCGTCCTGGTCTTTTTACTAGACTGTGGTATTAGAAAATTTCGCAAGTGAAAATTCCGTAATACTAAGTCTAACTATATTCGGCTTCACGAACTAGCTCTCGAGAATTAACGATAGTTGGTAAACTGTAGCTCGATTGGTAGCTCTAGTTTTCTTAACAATTGAATTACCGCTTGTAAGTCATCGCGACTTTTCCCGGTAACTCGAATTTGATCATCTTGAATTTGGGTTTTAACTTTTAACTTTTCATTTTTAATGGCAGTAGTAATTTTCTTGCTGTTTTCACGATCAATACCACTAACTAAAGTAGCGCTTTGGCGACTTTTTCCGCCTAAAGCATGTTCACTTTCAGAAAAATGCAGATTTTTTACGGGAACTTCTCGCTTGATTAACTTGCTTAGTAGAACATCTTTGATTTGTTCCAATTTAAAATCATCATCTCCAGTAATAATCAAATTACTCTGATCCAGTTTGATATCTACCGTAGAATTTTTAAAATCAAAACGATTGCTTAACTCTTTGGTAGTCATTTGGACGGCATTTTTGACTTCTTCCAGATTAATTTCAGAGACGATATCGAAACTTGCTTCTTTTGCCATAGGATCCTTCCTTTCCTGTTCATTCTTCTTCATTATAACAAGCTTTGCTGTTTCTGGGGAGAGTGGTTTTGGATTATGAGAATCGGTGTTGCTAGAGAGGGGTTACATTTTAAAAATCTGCAATCGAGAAGAGAAAATAGTTGAAAAAAACGAAAGGATTGTTATTCTTAAGGAGGCTATTTTGAATAAGGAGTTGTCACCATGGGAAGAATCACTGCAAACGATAAAAGTACCGAATTTTTCAAACGAATTGGCGTGGTCATAATTTGTGGATTAACCTCTGCTATCTCGTTGAATTTCTTTTTAATTCCTGCCAAGGTCATGTCTGCGGGGATGAACGGGGTGGCCCAAATTATTGTGGCTTTAGGGGTGGAGCATTTAGGCATTCATTTGAATACGGGTTTGTTTATCTTCCTATTAAATATTCCGATTTTTGTTTTAGGTTTTTGGAAATTAGGCAAGGATGCTACGATTTGGAGCTTTGTCAATGTAGTTGCCATCTCCCTTGTGACGATGATTTTCCCAGAAGGCGCTGTGACAGATAATATCCTGATGAATTCCTTAATGGGTGGCGTGATTGTAGGAATTGGTGCCGGTTTAGCTTTAAAAATGGGATTTACCACAGGAGGTATGGATATTCTCTCTTTGGTACTTTCCAAAACCACAGGCAATACAGTGGGCAAATACATGTTTATGTTAAACGGGTTAATTGTGGCAGTTGCCGGCTTCATTTTTTCTTGGGAGAGCGCTTTGTATACGATTATTTGTATTTATGTCATGAGTCATGTGGTAGATATGATTCATACAAGCCATCAAAAACTGACAGTCTTTATTGTAACTACTAATCCAGATGCAGTAGGGAAAAGTATTTCTAAACGAGTATTCCGGGGAATGACTTTATTGCCTTCCATCGGGGGCTATTCTGGTGTAGAAAGCAAAACCATCATGATGGTCATCACGCGCTACGAACTTTATGATTTGGAACAAGCGGTTTTAGAAGCCGATGAGAATGCCTTTGTGGATATGGTGGCTACTCAGTCGATTCTGGGACGTTTTGCAACACAAGATGAACAACGCACTTTTTCTGCCACTGGTGTCTTTCCAGAAGTCCGAGCGCAAAAAAAACGTCGCTAATGTCAATAAATGAAAAGAACTTTGTCCATAGCTGGCGAAGTTCTTTTGTTTGTTATGGTACGAAAGCGTGACGGAGTACAGATAAGTTTTTTTAAAAATGCTGCTGATTCAGTAATATTATGGGTAAGAAGTATTGTTGGAATAGTCTGTTGACTGCTGATTTTTGTTAAGTACTAACTGGAAAACTAGCGGGACACCAGATAACTTGTGGTGCTTTTCTTGCTATTTACTGTAGAAGTGCACAGAAAAAAAGCAGTTAGGCAATTGCCTAACCGCTTAACTGCGTTGTTTAAAACTTTTACCGAATCCCTAAAGCAATTCGAGCATAACGGCTCATCTTGTCGGTAGTCCAGGCCGGATACCAAACTAACTTCACTTCTGCTTTGCCGACTTCTGGAACTTCTGCGAGAGCTTGGTGGATTTGATCTGTTAAAACATCTGCTAAAGGACAACCCATTGTCGTTAAGGTCATTTTAATTACAGTGTCTCCAGTAGTAGCGTCAAATTCCACTTCATATACTAAACCTAGATTAACGATATCGATACCTAACTCAGGATCGATAACCGTTTCTAGAGCAGTTAAAATACGTTCTTTAATTTCTGTGACTTCTTGTTCTGTCCGTGTACTCATGGACCAATTCCCCCTTAGGTAAACTTTCGTAAATCATAACCCGTTTTAGAAAATTTGTAAATCAGATTTCCTTGGACTTTAGGAAAGGATAAATAAAGAAGGAAAATCATTTCAAGTAGAAGACGATGAAAAGGTGAATAATAAACTTGCTGGTTTAGAATAGTGTTCGGGAAACTATTGCATTTTGCCGATAAAAAAGCTATTCTACAAGAAGAAAAATGAAAAAGGGGCTATGTGACATGCTAGAAACCAAATTTTTAGACTTTACTTATGAGAATCCCTTGATGAATGCTTCAGGAGTCCACTGTATGACAGTGGAAGAGTTGGATGATTTATTAGCTTCCAAGGCAGGGGCATTTATTACCAAAAGTGCAACTTTACAAGAGAGAGCGGGTAATCCAGAACCTCGTTATGCAGATGTTCCACTAGGGAGCATCAATTCCATGGGATTGCCTAATCATGGCGTGGATTACTATTTAGACTATGCGTTAAGTTATCAAAAGAATCATACGGCGCCCTTATTCTTTTCAGTGGCGGGAACTAGTGTGGAAGAAAATATTGCTCTTTTAGAAAAGGTTCAGGCTAGTGAGTTTAAAGGAATTACGGAGTTGAATTTATCTTGTCCCAATGTTCCTGGTAAACCCCAAGTAGCCTATGATTTTCCTTTGACCGAGCAAATTTTAAAGCGGGTCTTTGGCTTTTTCACAAAACCGTTAGGAGTAAAATTGCCACCTTATTTTGATATGGCCCATTTCGATCAAATGGCAGCCATTCTGAACCAGTTTCCTTTGACTTATGTAAATTCAATTAATAGTATTGGCAATGGCTTATATATTGATCCAACCAGTGATCAAGCGGTGATTCGACCAAAAGAAGGCTTTGGCGGAATTGGTGGGGAATATGTGAAACCTACTGCTTTGGCTAACGTCCGAGCCTTTGCCACTCGTCTGAACCCGGAGATTAAAATCATTGGCACCGGAGGGATTTTGACCGGTCAAGATGCTTATGAACATCTTTTATGTGGTGCTACTATGTTACAAGTGGGAACCCAGCTGCAAAAAGAAGGACCCGCTGTGTTTGACCGTATTTTGAAAGAATTAAGTACCATTATGGAACAAAAAGGTTATGAGCGAATTGAAGATTTTCGTGGCAAGTTAAAGACGATTTAGTAATAAACTGGTAAAAAACTGTCGGAAATAGGTCATGCCGGCAGTTTTTTTGCGTATTTTAGGAAAAAGAGGGAAATAAATGGAAGTTAGAAAAGCACAAACTAGTGATTTGTCAAAAGTAATGGAAATAATTGAATCAGGTCGAACCGCCTTGCATAAGCAGGGGCTTCCTCAATGGCAAAATGGTCAAGGGCCAGATGAAATGAGCATGGGTCAATTAATTGAAGAAAAAAGCTGTTTTCTTGCTATGGTAGACCAAGAAGCTGTGGCAGTGGGATGCTTAATTCCGGGAGTAGATGAAGTATATACCGCGATTACTAATGGGGCTTGGGTTGAAACAGGCCCCTATCTTTCAATTCATCGCTTTGCAGTGTTGAGTGGTAATGCCGGCAGAGGAATTGGTAGGAGATTTCTGATGTCATTAGTTAATGAAGGAGTTGAAATGGGATACCACGATTTTCGTATTGATACCCATCCTGACAATCAAGGGATGATTCGGGTAATTCAGTCTTGTGGTTTTGTTTATCGTGGAGAGGTGCAATTTCCCATCCCTCACGGCGAACGAGTTGCGTTTCAGTTAATATGTTCCCAGTAAGGTTTTTATCCCTGTTTAACGGTAATTATCAAAAAATTGCCTTCACGCTTAAAAAAAAGAGAGGTATTGCTTAGAAAATAGTGAGAAGGTATGGTAAAATGTAATGGAAGGTTTTACAAAGGAGTATTTGGGTTAGGAGGATTTAGATGAAAAAGAAAAATAGCTTGCGATTACGCAAGGCATTAGCTAGTTTCAGTGTCGTATTAATTTTATTTTCTCATGGAACGGGGGCATACGCCAGTGTTTCTCAAGGAGAAGGAAATAACAGCAGTCAGGTGACTACAACCACAGGGGATAGTCCGGTGGTCCAAGAAGATACATCAACAGAAGCCATAGGAGATGTATCAAGTGCTGCACCGGTTGAGGAGGTGGCTCCCCCGGAAGTGGTTCCAGAAGAAACACCAACTGAGTCTAATCCGGTTGTTGAAGAACCCTCTGTTGAAGAACCAGGAGCAGAAACTCCTGCTCCAACTCCAGATCCAGGGGAAGAAACTCCGGAAGTGCCAACAGTGAATGATAGTGAGTTACAAAACCAATTGGCTGCTTTGAATGTAGCTTTGGAAAATTCAGCAAACTATACAAGTATTTCTTTTGACCAAGGGGCATTGGAGGCTTTGGCTAATGAAGCAACCGCACTTTTAGCAAATGATCAAGCAACCCAGGATCAGTTAGATGCTTGTGCTGCAACGATTGCCAATAAATTAGCGTCTTTAGTCTTAAGAGGGGACAAAAGTGAATTGACTAAATTAGTGGAACAAGCCAAGCAGCTAAAAGCAGCGGATTATACCCCAGAAAGCTTTGCTAAGGTAAAAGACTGGCTTCAAAAGGCTGAGACCATTTTGAAAAATCAGGATGCCACAGTAGCTGATTTAGCTCCGATTACTGCGGGATTACAAGAAGCAATCGCCGGGCTAAGTAAAGCTCCAGAAAAAAACAAACCCGAAAAACCGACGCCACCGGCAGTAACCCCTGAAAAACCAGCACCAACAAATCCTGCGCCTGTTGAAAAAGCTCCAGAAACAAGCACGGATAGCGCTGATAATTCAACAAAAGGGCCTTCGGAAATTACCTCTGGTGATGACAGTATTAATGAAATTGATGATAAATATGGTGTGGATAGCCTAACTGATTCCAACTTAAACGGCTATGAATTACCATTACTGTCTTCTTACGATGATGAACGCCAAGGTGCTTTGGTGGCACAAGCGCTAAAGACATTGAGTCTGCCTTATAGTGAAGAAAACGGGAAAATGGATAAAGAGGGCCTTCCAGAAAGTTTTAGCAATCTTGGCTTAACCCGTTATATTTATCAGACGGTGTTAGGAGTAGACTTGGGAGATAGCTACAAATCCCAAGTTGCCAGTGGAGAAAAAAGTGAGTTAGAAAAAGCTGAAATTGGCGATTTGTTATTCTGGGAAAAAGATGGGCAGCCAACTAAAGTCGGTCTATATCTCGGTCAAGGGAAATATTTGATGGTTGATTCTCAAATTATCCCTCAACAGGTTACTTTAGACAAAGATGCGCAAGATGAAGCTGACAAAGAAAAGCCGGCAGTGGCAATTTATACCATCCAAGGCTATGCCGAAGATAAAGAAGGCAAAGTAACCATTGAAAAAGAAGCCACTACCACTACGTTAAGCGCAGCCGTGACCAATCCGACTTATGCGGTGCATAGTTTAGGAAACACAAAACTAACCGCAAAAGGACAAGATTTGTTGAAGAACTACGCTGCTAGCGTGGAGTTTAAAGCCAATGCTAATACCCAAACGTTTATTGACCAAATTGGCGAAGACGCTAGAGAATTAGGTTTGAAATACGATGTCTATGCTTCAGTGATGATTGCTCAAGCTATTTTGGAATCAGGCTCTGGTAGTAGTGGATTGTCCCGGGCACCATATTATAATTTATTTGGTATTAAAGGAACATACAACGGTAATGGCGTTGTGATGAATACTATGGAAGATAATGGGCAGGGCTCTCTTTTTGCTATTAATGCTAGCTTCCGAAAGTATCCTAATGCAAAAGCTTCCTTACAAGACTATGTGTCCTTAATTAGAGGTGGTGCTGCTGGCAGCCAATCATTTTACAAGGCGACTTGGCGTTCTGAAGCCAAAAACTACTTACAAGCTTCGGAATATCTAACTGGTCGTTACGCTACAGATACGCAATACAATAATAAGCTAAACTCGCTTATTGCGGCTTATCATTTAACTCAATACGACGAGCCTAAAGCCACGGATGCCGGGATGGTTATCGCTGATACGAATCAAATTCCAGCCCAATATCGAACGCAAATGAAATATCCTGCATATAATGGAACTAACTATAATAGTAGTGGTTCCTATCCGGTAGGCCAATGTACCTGGTATGTATTTAATCGCATTAGTCAACTAGGTGGTCATGTAGATGATTTCATGGGTAATGGCGGAGAGTGGGGTCAAAAAGGTGCCAAACTAGGTTATCGTACGACTCAAACACCGACCGTGGGCTATGCAGTAAGTTTCCATCCAGGCGTTGCTGGTTCAAGTTCGTTATATGGTCACGTGGCTTTTGTTGAAGCGGTGGGACCTGATGGGATTTTGGTATCAGAAGGAAACGTAGTGGGGCCACTAGTTGTTTCCTATCGAGTGATTCCAAATTCAATTGCTCGTTCAAACTTAGTAACCTATGTAGCACCTAAATAAACGACGAAAACGACGGAGTGGAGATTACTTCGTCGTTTTTGCTGTAATCATCTAACGGAACATACGGAAAATGCTTGTAATGAAAAGAGACAATTGCTATGATACCCATGAGGAAGGTGTAGCATGAAGAAAAGACAACGCAAAAAACAAGCCTATAAAAAATATATTCGGGATATTTTCGAAGGATATGAATCCATGGTGGCTAATCCGAAAATCGAAAAATTGGAATTTGGTTATTTAAACGAAGAAACAGTCATCTATCGTGATCAAGATCAACAAATTCATTTCTTATCCCGCGATCGAAAAACCAACTCGAAATAGTCACCAACGCTCTGATCGGATTCAGAGCGTTTTTTTCGGCCAATCACGGGGGTAGAAGATGGAACAGTAAGATGTTCCGCTATATCATTAACTAGGAGGTGGAGCATTGGCTTAGAAGGAAAGATAGCAAGTCTTCAAAAAAACTTACTCAAAACCCTTGACCAACTTCTTAAGAAATGATAAATTAGACAACGTTGCAAGTGAGAAAACAACTTTGGAAAACAGCTTGAAAAATATTTCAAATTGCCTGTTGACAGAGCGGCCTAAGCCTGCTAAACTAACAAAGTCGCTGTTTGAGAAATCAAACTTCAAATTGAAAGCACAAGAAACTTTTTGAAAAAAGAGTTAAAAAAGTGTTTGACTTTTGAAAAGCAACCTGATATGATTAATGAGTTGCTGATTTAAAAAAGCGACGGCGCTTCAAAAAAACTTTTATAAAAACAGTTGACATTCAAAACGTCATCTGATATAAAAGTTGCTGGAGCAACGCAGTAGACCTTTGAAAACTGAACAAAAAGCAAAACAACCAATGTGTAGGGCGCTTTGATTTATCAAAGCA